>JBGSKU010000204.1:0-3117 GCA_041741055.1 Hyphomonas sp. | reverse complement strand
GCGAAGTCGCGGCGCGCGGGCAGACGCGGCGCACGCGGTCGGACTGGATGAAGATCGAGCGCGACCGGGGCATCTCGGTTTCGGCCTCGGTGATGTCGTTCGAATTTGATGGCTATATGTTCAACCTGCTCGACACGCCGGGCCACGAAGACTTCTCCGAAGATACCTACCGCACGCTGACGGCTGCCGACTGCGCGGTCATGGTGCTCGACGCCGCCAAGGGCATCGAGCCGCAGACGCTGAAACTGTTCGAAGTGTGCCGGATGCGCGACATCCCGATCGTCACCTTCATCAACAAGATGGACCGCGAGGCGCAGGAGCCGTTGTCGCTGCTGGACGAGGTGCAGGACAAGCTGCAGCTGGATACCGCGCCGCTGTTCTGGCCTGCCGCCAGCGGCCAGCGCTTTGCCGGCATGCTGGACCTGGAGCGCAGCCGTTTCCTGCAGTTCGAGCGCCGCGTCGGCGAGCCGGCCCGGATCGGTCCGGCCACGGAGATTGCGGGCGATGACGCGACCCTGAAGGCGAACCTTGATCCCTACGTGTACGAAGAACTGACCGAAGGCATCGAGATGGCCCGCAGCCTGCTGCCGGCGTTCGACCGCACGGCTTTCATCGAGGGTAACATGACGCCGATCGTGTTCGGGTCGGCGCTGCGCTATTTCGGGGTCGCCGAACTGCTCCGTACGCTGCACACCTACGCGCCCCAGCCGCGCGACCAGAAGGCAACGCGGAAGGGCGAGACGATCAAGGTGCACGCCGAGGACCCGTCCGTGAGCGGATTTGTGTTCAAGATCCAGGCCAACATGGACCCCAATCACCGCGACCGCGTGGCGTTCCTGCGGCTCTGCTCGGGAGAATTCCGGCGCGGCATGCGCCTGAAGACCAGCAGCGGCAAGCAGCTGAATATCCATAATCCGCTGATGTTCATGGCGCAGGACCGCGAGATTGCCGAGACGGCCTATGCCGGCGACGTGATTGGCGTGCCGAACCATGGCCAGCTGCGCGTCGGCGACTCGTTGTCGGAGACCGGCGACATCCAGTTCGCCGGTATTCCGAACTTCGCGCCGGAACTCCTGCGCCGTGCGCGCGTGAAAGATCCGATGAAGGCGAAACACCTGCGCAAGGCGCTCGAAAGCCTCGCCGAGGAAGGCGTGACGCAGCTGTTCACGCCGCAGATCGGGTCTGACATGATTGTCGGCGCCGTCGGCCAGCTGCAGTTCGAGGTGATGATCGAGCGGATGACGGCGGAATACAGCCTGGAAGTCTTCTTCGAGCCGGCACCCTACAATGTGGCCCGCTGGCTGAGCAGCGATGACCCGGACAAGCTGGAAGCCTTCCTGGAGAAGAACAAGTCTGCCTCAGGCACCGACCTCGACGGCGCGCCGGTCTATCTGGCGAAGAATGCGTGGGACGTGGGCTACGCGCAGGAAAAGAACCCGGGGATCCGGTTCACGGCCACGAAAGAACGGTCGGTCTAGTTTTCGGGGGCCGGTTCGGCGCTCTCGCCGGCGAGGTCCTCGGTGGGTGCTTCGACTTCAACCGTGGTCTCGCCCCAGAAGCCTGCGTCGAGGCGCGGCGAGACGCCGGAGGTGGCGAGCAGGTTTTCTTCCGATTTGCCGCCGCCCTGCTTGAGTTCGCAGCGCGCACCGGCGCTGCCATACGCTTCGACAAAGGACCAGGCCTGGCAGAGACCGTCGTCGCCGCAGGCCACTTGGCAATCGAGCGCGGTGGTGCCGGTATCGACGCGGTAGGTGGCGCCATGGCGGTAGATGTCGGTTTCGAAGCCGGGCGTGGCCGGGCCACCCTTCATTGAGCTCTCGGTTGCCGTCAGCCGGTCGATTTCGGGCGACGACACCGCCTTGCGGGCCACACCGTCAGCTCCGGCAACAAGGCCGATACACGCGGTGGCGGCAAACAGCATGGCGAGACGCATGGAACACTCCTGCAGGCAATCTATCAGACGGGACGATAGCCGGGGGGCGTTAACGAAGCGTTTGCCTTGCCGGAGCGGGTGTCAGCTGGTCAGGCGCTCGCGTTTTTCCTCGATTTCCAGCCATTCCAGCTCGATCTCTTCCAGCTGGGTGCGGGCGGCGGCGGCGCGGTTTGACTTGGTGTTGAAGGCCGCCGCGTCGCGGGCGTAGAGGCCGGTATCGGCAAGATCGGCTTCCAGCCGGGCGATTTCGGCCTGCAGCTTGGGGATCAGTCCGTCGATCTCTTTCTGGCGGTGTTCGTCCTTGAAGGAGAGCTTGGTCTGCGGCTTCGGCTTGGCAGCGGGCGCAGGCGAGCCTTTCGCGGCGGCGACGCGCTGGGCCTCCTTGCGGCGCACGCCGGCGAGCTGTTGCTGTGCATCGCTCCAACCGCCGGCGGTCTGGATCCACTCGCCGCCGCCGAGCGGACACAGGCAGCTGGTGACCGTGGAGTCGAGAAAGGCGCGGTCGTGGCTGACCAGGATCAGCGTGCCTTCATAGGCCAGCAGCATGTCTTCCAGCAGGTCCAGCGTCTGCATGTCGAGATCGTTGGTCGGTTCGTCCATCACCAGGAGGTTCGAGGTCTGGGCGAGGCCGAGCGCCAGGGCGAGGCGGTTGCGCTCGCCGCCCGACAGCGCGCCGACCGGTTGGCGCAGCTGTTCGGGGCTGAACAGGAAATCCTTTGCATAGGCTGCGACGTGGCGCTGATGGCCTTGCACGTTGATCGAGTCGCCGCCCATCGGGGCGAGCGCTTCCCAGATCGTATCGGTGGCTTTCAGATGGTCGCGCGTCTGGTCCTGATAAGTGACCTGCAGCGTTTTGGAGTGCGTGACCGTGCCCGCGTCAGGCGCGATCTCGCCCAGCAGGAGGCGTACCAGCGTGGTCTTGCCGGCACCGTTGGGGCCGATGATGCCAATCCGGTCGCCGCGCAGGATGCGCAGGTCCAGGTCTTTCGCGATGACCAGCGGGCCATCTGCGGTCTCGAAGGTCTTCGACAGGCCTTTGACCTCGATCACCTTCTTGCTCATCGCGCCGCCCGCATCCGCGCTGAATTCAGCGGTCGCCTTGCGGTCATTGAGGGCGCTGCGCATGGCCGCGTGCTGGACGCGCATGTCCTTCAGCCGGGCGAGGCGGCCCTGGTTGCGCTTGC
>JBGSKU010000203.1:0-4536 GCA_041741055.1 Hyphomonas sp. | reverse complement strand
GCGGGCGTGGGCACCTTATCGGCCATCATGGGCATCGGCGGCGGTACTTTCGGGGTCAGCCTGATGACGCTGTTCGGCGTACCGATCCACCGGGCGGTCGCCACCGCTGCGGGATGGGGCGTTGCCATCGGCCTGCCGGGCGCCCTCGCGGCCATCTTTGTCGGCTGGGGCCGGGAGGGATTGCCGCCCCTGTCGGCGGGCTTCGTGAACCTGCCGGCGTTCGTGCTGATCTCCACGTTTACGGTCCTGATGGCGCCGGTCGGGGCCGGGCTGGCACACAAGCTGAATGCGGCGCTGCTGCGCAAGCTGTTCGGGGGGCTGTTGGTGCTGGTGGCGATCCGGATGGTGTCGCCGGCGTCGGGTCTTTGACGCCTCAGCCGCGCCAGAAGCGCGGGGTCAGCACCACGAACACCACGAGGAATTCGAGCCGCCCCAGCAGCATGGTGACGGTGCAGACCCATTTCGCAAAATCGCCGAGCGAGCCGTAGTTGGTCGAAGGGCCGACAACCGGGCCGAGGCCCGGGCCGACATTCGAGACGCAAGCCGCTGCGCCCGTGATCGCGGACATCGTGTCCAGCCCTCCGAAGGACAGCAGCGCCGATGAGACCATGAAGGTCATCAGGTAGAGGAACAGGAACACCATCACCGACTGAAGCGTGTCGGCGTCCACGACGCGCCCGCCATAGCGGATCGGGGCTTTGCGGTGGGGCTGGACCATGCGCTGCGACCACGCGATCAAGGCCTTCCATGTGATCTCCAGACGGAACATCTTGATGCCGCCGGCCGCCGAACCGGCACAGCCACCGAGGAAGGTGACCAGCAGCAGGAGCGCTGCAATCGGCTCGCCCCAGGTGTCATAGGGCGCCGTGGCGAATCCGGTTCCCGAGAGCACGGAGAAGACGTTGAACACGGCGGCGACACCTTCGTTCCAGCGCTCGCTGAAGCTGGCCGTGTGAAACTCGGCCTCGCGCAGCAGGATGACGATGGCCGAGACGATGACGCCGATGGCGATGAACAGGCGCGGTTGCGGGTCGCGCAGCAGGGGGCCGGGCCGCGCGTTGAGGAAGAGGATGGCGAACAGGCTGAACGGCATCGCCGCCACCGCCATGAACACGATCCCCACATAAAGCGCGCCGGTGCCGTTGAACTGTCCGAACGAGGCGTCATAGGTCGAGAAGCCGCCCGCCGACAGGGTCGACATGGCATGGTTGATGGCGTCGAACCAGTTCATGCCGGTGAGACCGTAGAGCAGGGCGCAGAGTGCCGTCAGCGTGACGTAGGCAAAGCCGATATAGGCGGCGATGTCGGAGACCTTGGGCAGGAACTTGCCGGTCCGGTCAGAGCTTTCGAGGTTGAACAGCTGCATGCCGCCGACCCGCAGCTGCGGAATGATGGCGACCGCCGTGACGATGATGCCGACACCGCCGATCCAGTGGAGGATCGAGCGCCAGAGGAGAAGACCGCGCGGCATCGTGTCGAGACCGCTCAGGACGGTCGCGCCGGTGGTGGTCATGCCGGACACGCTTTCGAAGAAGGCGTCGGTGATCGAATAGCCAGAAACCAGGAAAGGCAGGGCGCCGACCGCGTTGATCACCACCCAGATGCTGACCGTCAGCAGGAAGGCCTCGCGCTGGCCGATGTGCAGGTCCTTGCTGCGGGCCATGACCCAGAGCAGGCTGCCGACCAGCAACGAAATGGCGCCCGACATCACGAAAACGTGCTGCTTGTCGGTTCCGTCGGCAATGTCGATCAGGGCACAGGGCACCATGGCCGCTGTCACCAGCAGGATCATCATTCCCAAGGCGTAGATGACAGGGCGGAGCTGCATGCGCGCGCACCTTACGCCGCAAACCCTGCAAAGGTGTCAATGCCGGGCATCTGGCCGGCCGGCCGTGGTTGACGTTCCGGCAAGGGGGCGGGTAGAGCGGCGCAACAGTTTCAAATGTAACCCTCCGGGCCGCAGAGATGTTCGACCACCCCTCCTATGATGCCCATGAGGGCGTTCACGCCTTCCACGACGCGGCCACGGGCCTGAAATGCGTGATTGCGGTCCATTCCACCGCTCTCGGGCCGGCGGCCGGCGGTTGCCGGATGTGGAATTATCCCACCGGCGACGCGATGCTGACCGATGTGCTGCGTCTGTCGCAGGGCATGAGCTACAAGAACGCCATGGCCGGAATTCCGCTGGGCGGGGGCAAGGCCGTCATCTGGGGCGACCCGAAATCCGACAAGTCGCCGGAGCTGTTCCGCGCCTTCGGCCGTGCGGTGGAGAGCCTGCAAGGCACCTACTACACCGCTGAGGATGTCGGCGTGGACGTGTCCGACATGTCGGTCGTGCGTCAGGAGACGCGGTTTGTGGCCGGGCTGGATGAAGGCGCAGCTGCAAGCGGCGACCCTTCGCCCGTTACCGCACGGGGCGTTTATCTCGGCATCCGTGAAGTGGCGAAGCGCTTGTTCGGCACTGACGACCTGACCGGCCGCACGATCGCCGTACAGGGTGTCGGATCGGTCGGCGGCTATACCTGCCAGCACCTGGCGGCTGCCGGCGCGAACCTCATCATCACCGACATCGACCAAGAGGCCCTCACTGCCGTGTCGAAAAGCACCGGCGCGCGCGTCGTGGCGCCTGCTGACATCTATGATGTCGAAGCGGATATCTTCTCGCCGAACGCCCTGGGCGCCGTCGTCAACGAAAAAACGCTTGCGCGGTTCAAGGTGAAGGGCATCGCGGGCGGCGCAAACAACCAGCTGGTGGTTCCCGAGATGGGTGAGTTCCTGCGGCGCAAGGGCATTCTCTATGCGCCCGACTACGTGATCAATGGCGGCGGCATCATCAACGTGGCGGCCGAGATTTCAGGCAGTTATTCGCGCGACTGGGTCGATGCGACGCTGGCGAAACTGATCGTCACGCTCGGCGATGTTCTGGACGAAGCGCTCAGAACCGATCAGCCTACAAACTATGTGGCGGACCGCATTGCCCGCGCCCGTATTGCCGCCGCAAAGGCAATTAGGTAAGACTACTTAGTCTCGCCTCAGCCGCGTGATGCTAGAGGCTGAATAGCCGCCGCAACAGGCTGCAAGGAGGATCGCCGTGTCTATCATCGCCATGCTTGAAGGCTCGACGGACGTCGACATCTCGACGACCCAGTCTGCACTCGCCATTGCCCAGCGCATGAACCTGCCGCTCATCGGCCTGTGTGCACTGCCTGATCCGCAATCCGCCCTGATGGTTGTCTCGACGCCAGAGTCTGCAGGCATGTCCGCCGCCGCCATCCAGAATGTGATGGAGCTTCAGAAGGACATCCTCGCCAAATCTGAAAGCGCCTTCCGCGATACGGTCACGGCAGGCTCCCACGGGCTGGAATGCACCTTCCTGCATCAGGTAGGCACGTCCGAACATGCGGCCGCCAGCGCGGCCACGCTGGCCGAAGCCATCGTGTTTCCCCGCAGCGCCGCAAAGACGGGCGAGCCCCTGTCGATGGCTTTCGATTATGTGCTGATGGATGCGCGCCTGCCGGTCGTTCTGGCGGGTACGGAACGTTTCAAGCCGGGTCCGGTGATCGTGGGATGGGACGGATCAAACGCCGCCTCGCGCGCTGTGCGATTCCACCTGCCGCTGATCCGCGCCGCCGGTGAGGTCATCATCGCGCAGAACCGGAAGGATGCCGAGCGTGATGGCGCGCGGCCCGGCATCGCAACCGACTCCCTTGAAGACTGGCTGAAGCGCAAGGGCGTGACGGTACGGTCCGAAAACCTCGAAGGCCAGGTGGCCGGCGCGCTGCTCGACCTCGCGGCAAAGACCGGCGCGACGATGATCATCGCCGGTGCCTATGGCCACTCGCGCCTGGGCGAGCGACTGTTCGGCGGAACCAGCCGCCGGCTGCTCGAGGCCGAAAACGCGCCCGCCCTGGCACTTGCCCGTTGAACCCTTCCGGAGGCCGATCATGACGCTACGACGCATAACCCTTCAACTTGCCCGCAATCCGGGCCTGCCCGCCGGCGATCCGTCGCAAGGCTATATGATCATTGCGCCGATCAATGCGGAGGGGCAACTCGACGTCGAGGCTTGGCGCAGCCAGCGCAAGGCTTGCCGCGTGTACCGGTTCCATCCCGATCCCGCCGAAAAGGCCGACGGCTGGCTGACCCATCGCGGCGACAAGTGGTTCTTCCATTATGACGAGGAGTCGGAAGGCGATGACGAGGCTGTGTTCCGCTTCGGGGCACATGTGTTCCGTGAGGGCGAATACATCACGATCGACCATCCCGGCAGCGACGCGCAGACCTACAAGGTCACGGACATTTCGCCCGTCTGATCCTTGCCGGGAGATTAATCCGGCGCTGTGAATTCGAATGCCAGCCAACAAGCCATGTTAGCCATACCCGGCTAGAGTGCCGGGCATGGACAAGATTGCCACACCCGTTGTGCTCGTCGTCAGTGCGTTTCTCTATTTCACGCACGACGCGGGCTTCAACTTCGAGCGCGCGAGCCCGGAGAAGCGCGTTGCGTTCACCGAGCGTCAGGCGGAGGCCGCGGTC
>JBGSKU010000202.1:0-5944 GCA_041741055.1 Hyphomonas sp. | reverse complement strand
GGGGTGGGCGTGGCCGGGCCGCAGGCTTTGAGATCGGCGAGCTTGGACTCGGCCTTGGGGAAGGCGAGATGGGGCGCGGTACGCCAGCGCTCGGCCTTGTCGTCGGGATTGCCGTTGAAACTCAGCACTTCGTCGTCCTGCGCGTGGTACATGAAAATCGAGGTGCGGTCCGGCAGGTCCGGCTGGTCGGCAAAGATGGCGCCGCTGACCGGGGCGATGGCGCGGGGTGCAACCTTCATGGCGCCGGCGAGGTGGTAGGACAGCATGGCGCCGTTGGAATGGCCCATCAGGAAGATCCGTGAACGGTCGATGCCGATCCGCTTGTCGAGCGCTTCGACGGCGGCGTCGGCATAGGCGGCTTCGTTGACGTTGGCCTTCTGGGCATAGGCGCAGCAATGGCCGGCATTCCAGGTGCGCAGTTTTTCACCTTTCCGGCGGGAGGAGCCATTCATGTAGGCGACGGCATAACCGGCGTCGTTGAGCGTGCGGGTGAGGGTGCGGGACTTGCCCGCCATCCAGTCATCCCCCCCGCCGCCGCCATGGAACACCATGACGAGCGGGACGGGGCCCTTGGCGCTGGCCGGGGCGTAGAGGATCAGTTCGCGGTCAGTCTTGCCGGCCTTGACGGTCAGGGTTTCCGGCGCGGCGAAGGCGGGGGTAGCCAGGGCGACGAGCGCGGCGAGGGTGAGCAAGAGACGGCGCATGCGAGGGGCTCCGGGCTGGCGGTTCAGGCGTTGAACGTATCCGGTTCCGGTTTCCGTCGCCTGAAGCGCGCTCAGCCAAGGCGGGCCTTGGTTTCGGCGCTCCAGCCCACGAGGATTTCGCGGTCGGTCTCGATGACCGGGCGTTTGATCAGGGTCGGGTTGCCGAGGAGGAGGCCTTCGAGGCTGGAGCCGGAGGCGCGGGCCTTGTCTTCGTCGGAGAGGCCGCGCCAGGTGGTCGAGGACCGGTTCACGAGCTTCTCGCCGGCCGCCGCGATCCAGCGGGGCAGCAGGGTTTTCAGGTCGGCTTCAGCGCGGATGTCGACGAATTCGGGCGCGGCGCCGCTGGCTTCGAGGTCCTTCAGGGCCTTCTTGCAGGTGTCGCAGTTTTTCAGGCCGAAGAGTTTGGTGGACATGACGGGATCTCCTGAGCGGCGTGAGCGGCAAGTGGGGTGACGGAAGACCACGCGCAACCGCCTGAAGCGACGGTTGAGGCAGGCTGAAGGGTCAGGCCGGATCGTCGACGAAGACTTCGCCGTTCAGGTCGTCGAGCCGGGCCTGCAGGTGGGCGCGCACGTCCTCCACCGCCTGGTTGTAGACGCCGGGGCCGATCAGGGCGGTCATCCGGTCCACGATCTCGCCTGCGCGGAAGCTGCTGAGGGTTTCGTCGAAGTCGCGGGCGAACAGGGTCTGGACCTGTTCGATCAGGCGCTGGCGGCGTTCGGGCGAGAGCTTGATCTGTTTCATGCGCGTTACTTCTTCGTCTGGCGCACAACACCGACGATGGGGCCCATATCGAGGCCGGATTCGTCACGCTCGAGCGCAGGCGCGTAGACCTTGGAGACGGCGCCGTCGAGGTAGAGGGCATTGGGCACGCCGAGGCCTTCCTTGAAGAGGCGGGCAAAGGAATGGAAGTTCACCGGTGCGTCGGAGATGACGAAATAGACCCGGCGGCCATCGGCGCTGACGCCGACGCCGTTGCGGCGGCGCGTGCTGGTGCCATCGGGGTTCAGCACGGGATGCAACTCGCCATCGATCACCAGCATCGGGCCGGACTGGGTGGCAAAGCGGGGCACATCGTCCGTGAACTGTTCGTCATAGGTGAGGGTTTCGGTGACGCCGGCCTTGCCGCTGTCGATCCAGAACACGCCGTTCGGCAGCATGCCGAAATTGCCGGGACCGGCATTCTTCACGAGGCCCATCTCGGACTGCTCTTCCTCGACATAGAGGCCCACCGGGCGGCGGTCTTCATGGTACATGCCGGCATTCATCGCGAAGACCAGGCTGCCGCCCTTGGAGGCAACATAATTGGCCAGCCGGTCGAACTGGCCGAAGGGCGCGCCAGTCTCGTCGCGCAGGAACAGGCGGATGTCGTCGGCGGCGGGGTCGAAGGTGCAGACGAGGTAGGGCACCGACTCGAAGGTCAGGTTGCGGCAGGGCCCCTCGGTCCGGCCCGAGCAGGCGGACAGGAGCGCCGCAAAGGCTGCCAGGAGGAGCGCGCGTATCATCAACACAATCCTAACGGGCATGCACGGATTCGCAAACACGGGTCCTGCACGGGGGTGTGGAATGGGGGGTAGCGGGACTAGAGCGCAACACTGCGCGCGAGCAGAGTCCCGCGCGCTCGGAAAAATTCGATCGATTCGTTTAAATGGCCATTCCCACAAAAATGCTACCGCTCGTCAAAGAGCCTGTGCGTGGCGTTCACGCAATTGGCTGATCGGAGGACGGCTGGTGATTGCAGACAGGAGTGCGTGGTCCGATCGCCTCGGCGTACCCGACGAATATGCGGCCTATATTCGGGGCAAGCAGCTGTACGCCTTCCGCCAGCTCTTGCCGTTTGGCCTGACTGCCAGCGCGTTGAACTCCGGCTTCCTGTGCGTCTACCTGGCCACCCACCAACTCTCCGTAGCGCTGAAATTCTGGGCGGGCCTGATGCTGCTCATGGCGGGGCTTGGCGCGTACGCCAGCTGGCGCGTGTTGCGCCACCGAACACCGGCACGGCCCCGCGCTCCACGTGACCTCCATCGCCCGATCATTGAGTCGGCCGTGCTCGGCTTTGCCTGGGCCTTGTGTCCGATCTTGTTCCTGCCGACGACCCAAGGCTTCGACATGGCCATTGTCCTTTGGATCGGGGTGGGCATGATGACAGGCGCGGCCTTCGTATTGTCCACTTTGCCGGCCGCGGCGATTCCATTCGTGTCGTCCTTGTCGTTCGGCATCGCTGTTGGTCTGCTACGGACAGGTCTGGGCAGCGAGCAAGTGTTCATGCTGATCGTGCTTGTCATCTTTACGGCGGTCATGCTTCGCGCGACGGCATGGAATTACTCCCATCATGTGCGCTCGTGGCTTCAACAGGCCCAGTTGTCGGATCAAGCTGACCAGCTGGAAAAAAAGCGGGATGTGATCAGCCTTCTGCTGAACGAGTTCGAAGAAGCGGCCACCGATTGCCTGTGGGAACTTGACGCGGACCTGCGGTTCACGCGGCCCTCGAAGCACTTCTCCGAACGCGCGGGCATTCCGGTGGAGGACCTCGACCAGATGCCGCTGTTAAATTTCTTCGATGAATCAGTCCCGGGTTCGGCAGATCCGATGCGCTGTTTGCGGACCTCGCTAGCTGCGCGGGAGCCTTTCCGTGATATCTGCTTGCCCATTTCACGCGAAGGCCGGCCAATCTGGTGGCGGCTTTCGGCCAGACCCGTATTCGGCGATGCGGGCGTGTTTGAAGGGTATCGCGGCGTCGGCGCCGATGTCACCGAGAAGCTGCTGGCTGACCAGCAGATCGCGCATCTGGCGCATTATGACTCGCTGACCGGTGTGCCGAAGCAGGAAAAGTTACGCGAAGCACTTCGGGCTGCGGCGAGTGCTTTCGGCAGCACAACGCAAGGATTTGCAGTGCACTGCCTGGATTTCGATCGTTTCAAGACAATCAATGACGTGTACGGACATACCGTCGGTGACGCCATTCTGAAATCTGCCGCTCAAAGAATTCAGGATCTTCTGGGTCCGAACGATGTCATTGCGCGCTTCGGCGGCGACGAGTTCGTCATTTTGCAGCAGGACATTTCAGGGCCGGGCGAAGCGATGGCGCTCGCGCTGACGATCCAGGACCGGATGTCGATGCCGGTCGAGACCGACATGGAAAGCGTTCAAGTAACTGTCAGCATCGGGATTGCCCTGTTTCCGGAACATTCGGGCGAGGCAACCGACCTGTTGCGGTTTGCAGATCTGGCGCTGGTAGCGGCGAAGGAGGGTGGGCGGGATACCGCGCGCTTGTTCGAGTCGAGCATGAACGACGTTGTGCGCCGACGCACGCTGATGGAGTCGGACTTGCGCAATGCGCTGGCCAACAACGAGTTCAGCCTGAACTACCAGCCGATCGTGGCGGCCGGGACCGGCAAGGTTGTGGCTTACGAAACCCTGATCCGCTGGAACCATCTGAAGCGCGGCCCGGTGAGTCCGGTCGAATTTGTACCGCTTCTCGAGCAGACGGGCCTGATCTGGCCGGTCGGCAACTGGATCATACGCGAAGCGTTGAAGGAAGCCGCGAGTTGGCATCCGTCGCTTCGCATTTCAATCAACCTGTCGCCGCTGCAGGTGAAGAACCGCTCGCTGCTGACGATCGTGACACATGCGCTGTCGCAGACCGGAGTCGATCCCCGGCGCGTCGATTTCGAGATAACGGAAACCGCGCTGTTCGACGGCGCTGAAGACAGTCTCAGCGTGATGCATGGGTTGCACGATCTGGGTGCGACGGTCTCGCTTGATGATTTTGGTACCGGCTATTCGTCGCTCAGCTATCTGCGGGCCTTTCCGTTCGACAAGATCAAGATCGACAAATCGTTCGTCGATCAGATGTCGACGAGCGACGAATGCGCAGCGATCATCCAGGCGGTGCTGTCTTTGGCCACCCGGCTGGGCATACGGACCACGGCCGAGGGCGTGGAGACGGCGGAGCAGGCCAGGGTATTGGCAGATCAGGGTTGCGCGGAGCTTCAGGGCTATTTCTTCAGCCGGCCAGGCCTCGCTGCCGATCTGGCGCGGGCCGGCCTGCTGGAGCGGCGGCGCGCAGTGGCGAATGACGAAGCCGAGCAGGCACTCGTGTCGCCGTCCCGGAGGCTGCGCCTGGTGGCTTCGTCCTGACCCTCCGGAAACGGACATTTGCCTTTTGATGCCGCAAGGGTGCTAAGGGTGAAGGTCAGCAAGGAGGGTTCCGCCCATGGCCGAAAAATTCGAACGCCACCGTCAGGCCTGGACGACCGACGAGGTGCAGAAGCTGCACCTGCTGGCGACCAAGGGCATGAGCCTGAAAGCTATCAGCAAGGCGCTGACCCGCAGCGAGGAGTCGGTGCAGGCACGAGCGAAGATCGACAAGCTGAAGATTTCGAAGATGCGGTAGGGGCAGGGCGGCTGCCGAATTGCTCAGAACTTTGACGCCCGTTGAGGTCGTCTCCAAATGCAAAGGTCGTCAGTTGGTGGAACGGCTCGCCAAGATGATCGCCGAATAATGTTCGACCAAGGCTCCTGAACTTGGTTGGAAGTCCAAATCTTGGTCGACTGCGATGTTGTTAGTTTTGTTGGTGCTAAGATAGGCAGAGTTCAAATACCCGATCCTAAAAGCGCTGCGCGAAAGCGAATACAACACATCTGGCGTCTCTGCCGAGTGTCGAGACCAAAACTCGTTGCTCGAAAGATCGTAGGAAATCCGATGTATATGCTTGACGATCTCGTGCGCGAGCAAAACGTTGCCTTGTCTGAGCGCACTAATGTGCTCTGCATGCAATTCTCTAAATTGCCTCAGATAGCGATCGATTGGCGCGTATTTGAAATGGTCTTTGAGACTGGCGCAAATTTTGGCAGCTCTATCTTCAAGGATCTGAATTAGCTCTTCGACGTGGGGGGCGATTTGACGTTCGAACTCATCCGTTTTCGCCTTCTCAAGCAAGCTTGGAGCCAATCGACCAATGTCTGAAGCCAGCTTCCAAGCAAGATCTGCGGGTTCTAGGTATGTGGAGAGGTAATCCTCCCTGAAATTAATCGGCTTGAAAACTGGACTTCTCCGGCGTTGATTATCGACGGAGACGAGAATGAAGAAATCGAGATTTGGACTTCCCCCGGTTTGATGGACAATTTTTTCTTCATCGAACAGGATGCTTCTCATGCCGAGAACAAGGAACCCGTACCCGACGGAATTTCGGGAACACATCATTGCGCTGGCCCGGTCTGGGCGCAGCGTCGAGAGC
>JBGSKU010000201.1:0-6467 GCA_041741055.1 Hyphomonas sp. | reverse complement strand
CCGATGCCGACCTGCCCGCCAATCTCGAAATCAACCGTACACGGCTTTCCTATGCCGACCTGCGCACACGCTATGCCGGGGCGCGGCTGGTCGTGGTGCCGCTGAACGCCGTGCCTTATGCGGCCGGCGTGAACGGGCTGCTGGAAGGCATGGCGATGGGCAAGGCGGTGATCGTCACCGAGTCGTCCGGCCTGTCGGACTATACGGGTCTCGACTCCCTCATCAAGGTTCCTGCCGCCGATCCGGCGCGCCTGGCCGAAACCATCGAAGCGCTGTGGCGTGACCCGAAAGCGTGTGAAGAGATGGGCCGCGCCAACCGCGCCTGGATCCTTCGGCATGCGCATGTCGAGCAATACGCCGCCACCATCGCAGACCGGATGCTGGCAGGTTAGAGGCGCGGATGCTGAAGGCTCAGATCCTCAGGGGCACGACCTGGCTGCTGGCCGGGCGCTTCATCAGCAACGGGCTGGGCCTGCTCAGTACGCTGATTGCCGCGCGCCTGCTGATGCCTGAGGACTTCGGCTTGATGGCGATTGCGATGAGCGTCTTCGCGATTGCCGGATCGGTGGTCGAGCTTCCGGTCGGCGCAGCGCTGGTGCAGATGAAGAATGCCGGCAAGGATGATTTCGACACGGCCTGGACCATCAATTTCCTGCGCGGCGCCATCGTTGCGGCGCTGATGATCGTCGCGGCCTGGCCGGCCTCGCTGGTGATGGGCGATCCACGCCTGTTCGGTCTTGTCGCCGTGCTGGCGCTTTATCCACTGGTGCTGGGCCTGCGCAATTCCTGGTTCGAACAGTACATCCGCGACATGGATTTTCGCCGCGAAGCCCTGCTGGATGTGCTGACAAAGATCACCTCAATCACGGTTATCGTGTGGATCGGCCTGGCCACGCACAGCTACTGGGCGCTACCCATCGGACTGATTGCATCGGGCCTGACCAATACGGTTGCCTCCTATGTACTGCGCCCGCAGCTTCCGGCCTTCGGACTCAAATCGTTCAAGAAGTTTTTCGGCTTCTCGGTCTGGGTCGGGCTCGGCAACGTGGCCGACAGCGTACGCGATGCCAGCACCAATTTTCTCCTCGGCCGTTTCGTCGGCAATGCGCGCCTTGGTGCATTCTCGGTCGGCTCGCAATTCGGTGAACGGCTGGAGACGCTGCTCTACGCGCCGATGGAGCGAACCCTGTTTGCGGCCTTCAGCTCGATCCAGGATGACGCTGTGCGCGTGCGCGACGTCTATTTGAAGAGCATCCATTCCGGCTTCGCAATTATATTGCCCGTCTGTGTGGGCATGGGGCTTCTGGCGCCGGAGATCATCGGCATCACGCTTGGGCCGAAATGGCCTGAAGCCGCGCTGGTGCTGACCTTCGCGGCGCCGATCACAGCGCTGTACCTGCTCGCGGGGCTCAGCAATTCGCTCGCCAATGCGCTCGGTCATCCGCGGCTGTTGTTCAAGTACAAGGTGGTTTCGGCGGCGCTGCACGTGCCGGTGCTGGCGGCGGGTCTCATCAGCTATGGCATGATCGGCGCGCTCTGGGCGTGTGCGTTCACGGCGCTTGGCTGGTATCTGCTCAGCATCCATGCCGCCGCAAAGGTGACCGGCCTGACGCGCGGGGTACAGATTGCCGTGGTCGGACGAACGACGCTGTCGGCGCTGATAATGAGCGCCGTGGTTGTATCCGTGCGCGAAACGCTACTGGCGGGCGGGGGCGGCCAACTCATGGACATGATCCTGAGGGCGGGGCTGCTCGCGATCCTCGGCGCGCTGACCTATACGGCGGCGCACGTCACGCTGTGGCAGATGACCGGGCGGCGTGAGGGAATCGAGACGAACGTGCTTTCGGTTTTGAGCCGCTGGCTGGCGCACCCGTAGGCGCATTCCCGCGCGTCTCCGTATTGTTCAGCATCAGGAGTATTTCTTCGGCGAACGCTTTCAGCATCGCGCGAAAATCCTGGCCGAAATACTCGGTCTCCCCGTAAGCGCCCAGTCCCAGTGTCTTGTTCGCATCGAAGACGAACGGTTCGCCACCGATCATTACATAATCGATCTTGCCATAGTCGAGCTTCAGCCGGCGGCGCAGGTTCACCAGCTTTGGGTGCGGCTCGAAGGGCAGGCAGGAGATGTGCTCGTCTTCGGTGATGATCTCGCTGCGTGAATGTTCGATGTTCTCGTAGTGCAGGCGGCCGAGGAAGATGTATTCGCGCAGCACATTCATCTCGCCGGCTTTTTCGAGCATCAGTTTCTGGATGATGTTGTCCGGCGTGAAATAGCCGGGCGGCACATCAGCGAGATCCGGGAAAATGCGGTAGTCGGATTTCTGCGTGATGAGGCGCGGTGGCGGACGCGTTGCCAGCCGCGTCAGCCGGTCGGTCATCCGTTTCAGGAGCGACCGGTTCACCAGCTCCGGCGCGCCGCCATAGTTCAGGTCGGACTTTACAATCACGGGGGCAGGATAGGTATCACCTGGTTGGAGCAAGCCATCGACAAAGGTACGTTTGCGGATGTCACCGGCCTGCGCATTGATCTGCACCGGAAAACGGCGGGCGAAGCGCTGCAGCTTCGGCGAAACGACGGAGCGATCAACGTGCACGAACACCCCATCGGCTGGTTCGAAATAGCCGGTGCCGTAGAGATCGATTACTTCAACGCCCATCTCACGCAGATGGTCGGCGATTTGCGCGACCATGTGCAACCGGTCGCTGCGCGGCGTGCCCTTGTCATGAAGGATCGCCAGTTTTTTCCTGCGCGCCTGCATGGTCAGATTGCGGATCCATTGTTGGCCAGGCGCATCGGGTACGCTCCGGTGTTGAGGTTGGAGTGTGCCAGAAAATGGTAAACGGAGCTTGCCCAGAGCCGGTGAAATTGCTCAAGTTTTCATCCAAGAAGCGCCGCAGATTCAATCGGATCGAGCAGTCTCCGCTGGCCTTCGGGCAGGGCGCCAAGGCTGAGCGGGCCGAAACGGCTGCGGTGCAGCGCCTCGACATGGTTGCCGGCAGCGGCGAACATGCGGCGCACCTGGTGGTAGCGTCCTTCGGTCAGCGTAAGGCTGGCCGTGCGTTCGCCGGTCACCTCCAGGCGTGCGGGCAGGCAGGGCCTGTCCTCACCGCGCAGCACCAGTGTGCCGGACGCGAACAGCGCCGCCTCATGCCCCTCCAGCGGCCGCGCAAGGCGCGCTTCGTAGGTCTTCTCGATGCTGGATTTCGGCGAGATCAGCCGGTGCAGCAGCGTACCGTCATCCGTGAACAGAAGAAGCCCGGTCGTGTCCGCATCGAGGCGGCCGATCGAGGAGAGCTTGGGATCCCTCTTCTGGAAGCGGCTCGGCATCAGCTCATAGACGAGCCGGCCCTGGTCAGCGTGGGAGCAGGTGAAGCCGGCCGGTTTGTTCAGCATCAGGATCATGCCGGCGGGCGGATCCAGAGGCTCGCCGTCGATCCGCAGATCGTCGCCTTCGCCTGTGATCCGGCCGTCACGGATGGCAATCGCCATCTCCTTGCGCGAGCCATAGCCCAGCCCGGCGAGACGTTTCGCGAGCTTGCGTGTGTCGTTCATTTCGCCCGCTTCGGCCGTTCCGCGCGGATGATCTTGTAGCCGGCTTCATCCTCGAGCATTTCGTGCGACTTGAAGCAGGCGCTGAGTTCGGCTTCGTACGGCAGGTGCCGGTTGGCCACCAGCCACAGCGTGCCGCCGGGTTTCAAGGTTTGCGCTGCTGCGCGGATGAAGCCGCGCCCCAGCGCCGAATCGTCCGCACGCCCCGTATGGAAGGGCGGGTTCATCACCACGAAATCGTAGGCTTTTTGCGGGAGGTCCTTCAGCGCATTGGCCCAATGCGCCGTGAACCGGCCGGTAAACGGAGCTAACGTCGCCTCGATACAGCCCATCGCGCGATACTCAGCTTCGTAAAGATCGATGCGCTCGATACCCGGGCAATGGGTCAGCAGTTCGCGCGAGAGGAAGCCGTAGCCGCCGCCGAGGTCCGCCCCGACGCCTTTGGTTTGTTCGGGCACGGAATCGGCCAGCAGCTCGCTGCCCGGGTCTACCCGGTCCCAGCTGAACAGGCCCGGCCGGCTGAACAGACCCGGCTCGATCTCGCGCATGGCGTCCTCGGCGATCCAGTCCTCGGCAAGCTCCGTGTCGATCGTGGCGGACACCTTGCGCGTCCAGAAAGCGCGGCATTTGTGCTTCGACAGGCTGCCGGTTTCACCAGCGATTTCGCCCAGCAGCTTTTCGCCCGTCTTGCCGCCCAGCGTGTTCGGCAGGCTGGCGATCACATAGGTGCCCTCGGTCGCGGCCAGAACGGCGCGGGCAAACAGCGCGCGCGCCTGGTCGCGCTGGCGCGGCGGCACGACAATGGTCAGCGCCGCGTGTGGCAATTCCACCGAGTCGACGTCCAGCACCGTGTAGCCCGCGGCCTTCAGGGCCTCATGCGCGGGCTTCAGCGTGGTGCGGCACACGACACGGTCCTTGGGTAGCTGAGCCAGCCAAGGGCCGGGCTCGGCATTCAGCACGAGGATCGTGCCCGTTTCGGGCATGGGTACGGCGCCGCTGTCGAAAGCGAGCAAGAGCGTGTCGAATACAACCTGGTCCATCATCGGCGGCACCGATACGCGTCCCGGGACGTTCTGAAAAGGCCCGGGTTCAGGCGCCGGCCGAACACCTTGCGGGTAGCCGACCTAGCGGCAGCCGGCCGCCCAGTCGGCGACCGTGTCGATCAGGGCTTCGCGCGACCAGGAGAAGGAATGGTCGCCGGACAGCACCACACCGGTCGTCTCGATCTCCGGGGCGGCCTTGTAGGCGGCGATCAGCGGCTGGACCACATCCTCCAGCGACACCGACGCATCCTTGTCGCCGCCGACGATCAGGACTTTCTTTCCCGCCAGTCCCGGCATCAGGTTCTGCAGCTCAAAGGTCTCGGCATGGGTGCGGATCTCCGCAACGCCGGTCTCGCCGTCATAGCCGGCCAGCATCTGCAGACTGTCCGAATAGGCACGGAAGCCGGTCTCGAAATCGGGGCTTGCGTCGAAGGCAAAGACCCGCCCGCCAAGGTTTGCGGGTGCGATCCCGGCGGTGCAGGCGATAGCCGGGTCACGCGCCGCGCCCTGCAGCGCTGCAAACCCGCCCATGGAATGACCGATGGTAATCAGCTTGGCCGGATCGACCCGGTAGTCCGCCGCCTTCGCCCGCAAAAACTCTGCAGCCGCACCGACGTCCTCGATCACGTGCGTGAAGGAATAGACGCCCTCGCTGCCCCACGCGCCGCGATAGTGAAAGAAAAGGACGTTGAACCCGTCGCGCCGCAGGGCCTGCGCCAGGTCAAGGTTTTTCTCGTTGCCCGGAAAGCCATGCAGCAGGATCACCGTCGGATGCGGGCCCGCGCCATTGGCCAGATAGATATGACCATTCAACCGGTCGCCATGGCTGTCGAAGGACACTTCGGCGATGCCGGGCGGAAAGTCGGTATCGATGGTCGCGGGGTCGCTGAAGCGGCTGGACGCTGCATCGGGCGCCGGTGCGCTCGCGCAAGCTGTCATCATCAGGGCGCTCAGCGCGATCAGGGCGGACTGTTTCATCGAAGCTCTCCTTTTCCTCTGGCTAGCACGGGTGAACGCCTGTCAGCCAGCGGACATAAAAAAGCCCCGCCGGATTGCGCCGGCGGGGCCTTTTCCCTTCACCCTTCCGGGCGATTACGCGTCGAGACGCTCGATGATGATGGCCGGTGCCATGCCGCCCGCGGCGCACATGGT
Organism: Hyphomonas sp.; assembly: GCA_041741055.1. Lineage (GTDB taxonomy): Bacteria > Pseudomonadota > Alphaproteobacteria > Caulobacterales > Hyphomonadaceae > Hyphomonas. Next base: position 722 of record JBGSKU010000201.1, on the reverse strand, counting down.
GACGAGGCCGTAGCGGCCGCCCGAACGCTCGAGTTCGTCCAGCGCGGTGCCGATCAGGATCGAGCCGGTGGCGCCGATCGGGTGACCCAGGGCCATGGCGCCACCATTGATGTTCACCTTCTCGCGGTCGAGATCGAGGTCGCGGATGAACTTCTCGGCGACAACCGAGAAGGCCTCGTTGATTTCATAGACGTCGATGTCGGTGGTTTTCAGGCCGGCCTTCTCGAGCACTTTCTTCGCAGCCGCGACCGGTGCGTTGAGCATCAGCGTCGGGCAGTCGCCCATGTTCGCCGTGGCCACAATCCGGGCGCGCGGCTTGAGGCCATGCTTTTCGGCATAGTCCTTCGAGGTGAGCAGCAGGGCGGCCGCACCGTCCACAACGCCCGACGAGTTGCCGGCGTGGTGCACGTGGTTGATCTTGCCTTCAAGCTGCGGATACTTCCGCGTGACCATGTTGCCATAGGTATTGCCCTGGTCGTCGACCGGAATGTCCATGTACATGTTGAACACGGTCTTCAGGCCCGCGAGGCTTTCCATCGTGGTCTGCGGACGCGGGAATTCCTCATGGTCGAGGGCGAGTGTTCCGTCCACGTTGTAGACCGGCACGAGTGACTTGTTGAAACGGCCTTCGGCGATCGCGCGGGCAGCGCGCTGCTGGCTGACCACGGCGAGGCGGTCGACGGCTTCGCGGTCGATGCCTTCCAGCGTGGCGATGGCATCGG
>JBGSKU010000200.1:0-4316 GCA_041741055.1 Hyphomonas sp. | reverse complement strand
ATGGCGCGCGCCTCGGTCATCGGCGGCCCGAAGCGGATCGCCGCGGCCCAGCCGAGCAGCAGCGCTGCGGCAAGTCCCACGAAGGTGACGCCGATATAGGGGGCACTGAACATCATCTTCAGCAGGTTCTCGGTGCGCTGGAAGCCGTGCAACGTCGCGTCCAGAAGGATCGGTTCGTCGCTGTCATAACGCAGGAAATCCACCAGCTGCACTGCAAAGCGCGCATTCTCGCGCCGTGCGAGGCCGAACGTGTTGATCATGTCCGGATCGCTGAGAATGTAGAAGCTGTGCACAGGGTCATACGCCACGAGGGCCGCGCCATCGACCTCGATGACCGTTTCGAGCCCGGCATCCTTGATCAGTTGCAAGCCCTCGTCCGGTTTGATCGCAACGGAGCCGAACGGCGCTTCGACCGTCTCCGGCACCTTCACCCGCAGGATCTCCGCATCCGGATAAAACCGCTCTATGCTGGATTTCAGGTCCTCGGCCTCGATCAATTTTGTATCGGCCTGGCGCGATGCGTTCAGCGGATCGGTCCAGCCCGACCATTTCGGCAGCACGACCAGCGTGGTTGGAGTCAACGCGCGGTCTTCCAGCGCGATGACGCTGCTGTAGGGTGGCAGGGTGATGATCATCAGCCCCCAGGGGCGCGTACCGAGGTCGCTTTCCAGCCGCGAGACGTCCACCGGATATCCGGCTGACTCCAGAAGGCGCACGAAGCCGTTGTAGCCGATCGCCGATGTCGAGTAGGGGTGCGCACCCGCCTGGTTGCGGTCGCGCATCTCCGGGGCCCAACCCGCCATCACCAGCACCGCGCCGAAGGAGATCGCGGCCACGGCGATCAGCACGCCCACGACGCGCGCCGAAAAGGGCGAGGCGGAGGTGTCGCTCATGCCCAGCCCTCGCCGAAGGCAAAGGACTCATAGCTGCGGCGCGCCTGTTGCCAGCCGTCCGCATCGACCGGGCGTCCGCCGAAGAAGCTGCGCTCCACCACCTGGATGATCGGCTCCAGCGCCCGCTTCACGCGGTCGGGCAGCCGTCCGAGGCTCGAGATCTCGCGCGCTGTCAGCGACACCGGCACGCCGCCTTCAAGTCGTTCCTGGATGTCTTCGATGGATCGGAACAGCAACAAGTGCACGGCTTCTGCAAACCGGCCCTGCCGGGCGAGCGCGTCTGCCTCCTCCAACAACGAGCGGGCGGCGCCGGCGTCGGGGCGCAGGTCGGGCAGGATATCGTCCGCAATCCGTTCCTTCGGTTTGGCGCGCCCGCCGAGGCGAAGCCGGATCGCCTCTCCGAACAGGAAGTAGAGCAATCCTGCCACAACCAGCGCCGCCGCGACCCAGAAGATGAACTGGAAAAACGGTCCCAGCGATTGCAGGAAATCGGAAAGGGCTTTCAGCCATGCGGGCGGCGGTTTGGGCGGGACGGGTTCGACCGTTTGTTCCGGCCGCTCCAGCTGCAATTCGCCATCGGCCAGATAGGCGGCGTGGGCGCGGTCAACGGCGTCAAGGTCGGTGTCCAGGAATCCATCGGACGTTTCGCCAGCAGCCGGCGCATCGCTGAACTCATCCCATGCGGGCGGATCGATCACCGGGGGCGGATTGTCCAGCTGTGCGGCGGCGGGAAACGCGGTCAACAGGCTCAGGCCAAGCGCGCAGAGGGGCGTCTTCAACCTGTGCATCAGGGACCCTGCCTCCTCGCGTTGCGCGACCACCCGCTGACGCAGACTATTTCAGAGGTCGCCAGCCGCTTCAACGGGCACTTGCGGTCTCCCTGTCAGTGGCGGTACAGGCCGGTCATGACCGTACAGAGGCAGGATATGGACAAGGCAGAGGCGTACAGGCAGCTCACAGAAGAAATCGCCAGCGTGGTGGCGGGGGAAACCTCGGAAACGGCGCGCTATGCCACAGCGGCCTGCCTGATGGCATTGGCGTTCAAGCCGCGCTTTTTCTGGACCGGTTTCTATCTGGTCGATCCGCTCAAGCGGGGCGAACTGGTCGTCGGGCCGTATCAGGGCACGCTCGGCTGCCTGCGTATTCCCTTTGGCCGGGGCGTCTGCGGCCATGTCGCCGCGACGCGCGAGCCGATCATCGTGCCGGATGTGCACGCCTTTCCCGGCCACATCGCCTGCGATTCTGCGTCCAACTCGGAGATCGTCGTGCCGGTCTTCCGGGCTGATGGAACGCTGGCTGGCGTGCTGGATGTCGATTCGACAGACTATGACGCCTTCGACGAGGTCGATCAGGCGGGATTGGTCGGGATCTGCCGGATCCTACTCACTGCCTAGGACAGGCGCGAGATCACCTTCCGAAGGCGCGGGCGGCGGGGGTGGCTCAGGCGGCGGCCCGGCAACGGCGTCAATCCGGTTGCGCAGTGCTTCCTCAAGGATGTCCAGCTTGCGCGCACGCAGGCCTTCGACCGGCTCCGGCTTGGCGTCCAGCTTCATCCACACATCGCGCTCAGCGGTAAGGGCGGGCCATGCAGGCAGGCCCTGGCCATTCGGATCGCCGGTGCGCGCAAAGTTCGTCCAGTAGCTTCCCATCTGGTCCGTCAGCTTGCGGTCGGAGTCCGTCGTCTTCATGCCGGCAATGTGCGTGTCGAACACGAACGGCAGCTCTGCCGCGTGGAACGCGCCAATGGTCTGGCGCTTGGACGGTGGCACCCGGGTGAAATGATAGAGCCAGGCCGGCTCGCCGCCTTGAACGTTCTGCCGGGCCACAAACCGCATGTGCACGCCGAACATGTCATCGCCCAGCATGTCGGTCGCCCCTTTGTCCCAGGACTCCAGCGTGTCCATACCGTAGAGGGCCTGCAGCGCCTTCGCGGGATTCAGGCCGAACACTTCGGCCAACGCCTTCTCGCGCTCTTCCAATGTTCCGGTAATCTGTGGGCGGAGGATCGTGGGTGACCTGAAGCTGTCATAGAACAGTGAGCCTTCATCCGCATTGTATCCGGCCAGCATCGGCACCGTCGGCACATCGCCGTCGCGGAACGCCGCACCGATCGGGCGGGGCAACACCAGCCCATCAACGACCGGCAGGAAATAGCCGTTGAGGTCTGCGCGTGCATCCGAGCGCGAAATGATCGCGGCTGCTGGAATGGCGCGCAGGTCTTTGGCGGTGGCGGCAGGCGGAGCGAGGGTCGATAGGAAATCGGCGCCGGCTTCTTCGGCTGACAGGATGCCCGGCCGCGCGGAACGCTTCAGGTGCAGCATGTTGCCCGTGCTGGCCCCGCTTTGCAGGATCACTTTATGGTACAGGCCGTCAGCGGCAGGCAGGGCCATCAGTTCGGTCACCGACTGGGCGCCCGCGCTTTCACCGAACACCGTCACGTTCGAGGGATCGCCGCCGAATGCCGCGATGTTCTCTTTCACCCATGCGAGTGCGGCGGCCTGGTCCAGCAGACCGTAATTGCCGGACGTGCCGCCCTCTTCCGTCAGCGCCGGGTGTGCGAGATAGCCGAAGGCGCCAAGCCGGTAGTTGACCGTGACCAGCACCACGCCTTTCTCGACAAGGGAATTCGATTGGTAGAGCGCGCTCGAACCTGAGCCATATTGGTGCGAGCCGCCATGCAGCCACACCATGACCGGCTGGGGTGTTGCCCCCTTCAGGTTCGAGGTGCGCACGTTCAGGAAGAGACAGTCTTCCGCTTCGGGCGGGGTCTGCTGCGCCGACATGACGATCCGCGCGGCGGTGCGTTCGAAGAAGGAGAGGCCCAGACCGTCAATCACCGAATTGACGAAACTGCCATAGCGGGTGCGCGGCTGGATGCACTCCGGACCGAATTCGCGCACATCGCGCGAGGTTGCGCCCCATTGCGGCGGCGCGGTCGGCGCGCTCCAGCGTTTGGCGGTGGCGTAAGGGATGCCGTTGAATTCGCGGATTGCGGGATTATCGCGGTTAATGCCGCCCACGACGATGCCTTGGTGAATCCGGACAGGCTCCGAAATCTCCATCGGTTTCGGCGGCTGGCGCAGCGCGAACCATCCGTAGGCCGCAGCAACGGCCACCAGAAAGAAAAGAACTATACTCAAACGGCGCATGGTCAGGTTCCCCGGGCCCGGCTGCAATCCCTATACCAGTGTGACGCGGCTGTCATGAACCGTGCGCATGGCCTGAAATCTCAATCTCCGTCAAGGGCGGCCAGGGTCGCCGCGACGAGATCGGCAACTGGCTCGATCCCGCACGCCAGACGGATGAATCCATCCGGAACGGCATCACCCCAGCGCACCCGGCATTCCGCGCTCGAATGCACCCCGCCGAAGCTGGTGGCGGCGGCGAGCAGCGGATGGCGCGCAATGAACGCTTCGGCACTCG
>JBGSKU010000199.1:0-5245 GCA_041741055.1 Hyphomonas sp. | reverse complement strand
TGCTGACGGCCCACCGCGCCCCGTCGCAGTGGCGGGCCGGATCGCCGGACCTGAAGTCGCGCCTCAATTCCCTGCCGGTCGGCGAAATCGGCGCGCCGGATGATGATGTGCTGCGGGCCCGGCTGCAGGCGGCAGCGGCGCGACGCTACCTGCGACTCTCGACCGAGATACTCAACTATCTGGTGCCTCGGCTTGAACTTGCCTATGAGGCCGTTGAGAACTTCATGGACCGACTCAGCGACGCGGTGAGTGAGCACGACCGGGCGCCCAGCCTTCCGCTGGCCCGGCGCGTGCTCGACACGATGAGCGAGGCCGGGGACGATAACGAGGCGGAGGAATGAGCCGACATGGCAGATGGCCAGAGCCGAGTGAACAAGCAGCTGATGGGGTCGCCGCAACGGTTCCTGAACCGCGAGCTGTCCTGGCTTGAGTTCAACCAGCGTGTGCTGGAAGAGGCCGACAACCGCGCCCATCCGATCCTGGAGCGGCTGCGCTTCCTGTCCATCTCGGCCAGCAACCTCGATGAGTTCGACATGGTGCGCTATGCGGGCCTGCGTGAGCAGGTGCGGGCTGGCGTCACGCGGCCGAGCCAGGATGGGCTGACGCCCGCCCAGCAGGTGGCCGCGATCGAGGAAGCCGCGTTCAACCTGATCGCTGACCAGCAGAAGCAGTGGAAGGCCCTGAAGGCCGCAATGGAAGACGAGGGCATCTTCGTGCTCGCGGCCGAATCCCTCACCAAGCGCGAGCGCGCCGATATCGAGGCCTATTTCCATTCCAACATCTTCCCGATCCTGACGCCGCTGGCGATCGATCCGGCGCACCCGTTTCCGTTCATCCCGAACCTCGGCTTCACGATTGCGTTCGACCTGCAGCCGGTGAGTGGCGGCGAGGCGCAGGTAGGCATCGTACCGATGCCGTCCTTCGTGCGCCGCTTCATCCGCTTGCCGAAAGGCGCCAAGCCGGGCATCCGCTTCATTGCGCTCGAGGACGTGATCGGCCTGTTCCTGCCGACCTTGTTCCCGGGCTTCAAGGAAGCCGGCCGCTGCCTGTTCCGCATCGTGCGCGACAGCGATATCGAGATCGAGGAAGAGTCCGAAGACCTGATCCGCGAATTCGAGGTGTTGCTGAAGCAGCGCCGCCGGGGCCGGATCGTCCGCTTGCGGATGCAATCGAGCGCGCCGGAGCGGCTGCGCAATTTCATCATGCGCGAAATCGGCGCGGATTCGTCGGATGTCGTGCAGTATGATGGCATTCTCGGCATGGCGCGCCTGTCCGAACTGATCGTCGATGACCGGCCGGACCTGCAATTTCCGCCCTATGAACCGCGCTATCCCGAACGCATCCGGGAAATGGGCGGCGACATCCTCGCTGCCATCCGCGCCAAGGACATCCTCGTCCACCATCCGTTCGAGAGTTTCGATGTGGTGGTCGAATTCGTGCGCCAGGCTGCGGCGGATCCGCAAGTCGTGGCGATCAAGCAGACGCTGTACCGCACCACGGTGAACTCGCCGATTGTCGGCGCGCTGATCGAGGCGGCGGAGTCCGGCAAGTCGGTCACGGCGCTGGTCGAAATCAAGGCGCGGTTCGACGAGGAAGCGAACCTTCGCCTCGCCCGCGACCTGGAACGCGCCGGCGTTCAGGTCGTATACGGATTCATCGAATACAAGACGCACGCGAAAGTCTCGCTGGTGGTGCGCCGCGAAGGCAATGAGCTGCGCACCTATACCCATTACGGCACCGGCAACTACCACCCGATCAACGCGCGCATCTATACGGACCTGTCGCTCTTCACCGCCGATCCGGCATTGGGGCGCGACGCCAACCGGCTGTTCAACTTCGTGACGGCCAACCGTGAGCCGCCGGAAGTGCCACCGATATTCGAGTCGATCTGCATGGCGCCCGTGAACCTCAAGGAACAGCTGCTCGAGATGATCGAGTCCGAGGCGGCGGCGGCGAAGAAGAAAAAGCCGAGCGGCATCTGGGCGAAGATGAACTCGCTGGTCGATGGCGATGTGATCGATGCGCTTTACCGGGCGAGCCAGGCCGGCGTGCCGATCCAGTTGGTCGTGCGCGGCATCTGCTGCCTGCGGCCGGGTATTCCGGGCCTCTCGGAAAACATAACGGTGAAAAGCATTGTCGGGCGGTTCCTCGAACATGCGCGCATGCTGTGCGTGGCCAATGGCGAGCCGCTGCCGTCGCCGCATGCCAAGGTGTTCATGTCCTCGGCGGACTGGATGCCACGCAACCTTCAGCGCCGCGTGGAAGTGCTGGTGCCGATCCAGAACCCGACCGTGCACCGCCAGGTGATGAACCAGATCATGGTGGCCAACCTCAACGACGTCCAGCAATCCTGGCTGATGCACCCCGATGGCCGCTACGAGCGCCTTGAGAGCGACGCGCCGGACGGTGCGTTCTCAGCCCACGGATATTTCATGTTGAACCCGAGCCTGTCCGGCCGTGGCAGCGCGCTGGAAGTGACCCTGCCGCCGCGCCTGTCGCTGCCTGAAGGACCGAAATGAGTATTCCCCAACCCCGTCAGGCGGGCATCATCGACATCGGGTCGAACTCGGTCCGTCTGGTGATCTGCGATGTGCTCGGCGCCTCCATCCTGCAGAGCTTCAACGAGAAGGTCATGGCGGGGCTCGGCGAGGGGCTGACGAAGACCGGGCACCTGTCGCCGCAGGGCGTGCAGGCTGCGCTGCAGGCGCTGAGCCGCTATCGCGCGATCCTCCGGGCGCTGAATGTCGATACCTACCAGGCAGTAGCCACGGCAGCCGTCCGAATGGCCAGTGATGGCGAGAGTTTCCTCAAGATGGCGGGCAAGATTCTGGGCCGCCCGGTTCGTCTGCTGAGCGGTGAAGACGAAGCACGCCTGTCTGCGCGCGGTGTGGACCTGAGCATCCATGACCCGTTGGGCGTGATCGGGGATCTCGGTGGTTCCAGCCTTGAGCTGAAGCGCATCGGCGCGCCGGGCGGCCGGGAGGAAGGCGAAAGCCTGATGCTGGGCCCGCTTGCACTCGGCGATGTCGTCAGTGAACCGAAGGAATTGCGCAAGCGTATCCGCGAGGCCCTGAAGACCAGTGAAGTGCTTACCGGCGCGCGCGGGCGTTTCTACGCCGTCGGCGGCGCCTGGCGTGCCTTCGGGCGGCTGGTGATGGAGCTGGAGCGCTATCCGCTGCACGTGCTGCAGGGTTACCAGATCAATGAAGGGCAGATCGCCCGCGCGGCCAAGCTGTGCGTCGACTCATTGTCGAACGCCGCAGCCCGCCAACAGATCGAAGCGCTGGACAAGCGCCGGGCGAAGTATTTCCCCATGGCCGCAATCCTGATCGAGGAAGTGCTGACCCATAGCGCCCTGGAAGGCGTCACGATCTCCGCGACCGGTGTGCGCGAAGGCGTTTTGCACGACTTGCTGGAGATGAAGCTCGAAGATCCGTTGACGGACGGGATCGTCGCCTATGCGCGGCTCGACAACAACCAGATCGCGTTCGGGCGTGCCTTGCACACGTTCATTGCGCCGGCATTGGTGCCGCAGCCAGACCTGTTCGGCTCGCCCGCGGCCGACATCCGGATCGAGAAGGCCGCCTGCATGATGGCCGACAGTGCGGGACGGTATCACCCCGACCACCGCGCCGAGATGGCCTACGACCAGGCGCTGCGCGCGCCTTATCTGGGGGTGACCCATCCCGAGCGTGCGATGATCGCCTATGCCATCGGCTGCCGGTACGAGAAGGATTTCAAGCGCCCCGCCGAGCACATCGGCCTAACCACGGATTCGCAGGCTGACCGGGCGCGCCAGATCGGCTTGCTGATGCGCCTCGGTGCAGTCTTCTCCGGCCGGTCGGGGCCGATCCTCAAGCGGGTGTCGCTGAGCCGCGAGGGCGATACGCTGGAACTGCAGGTCGGCAAACGGGACGCGAACCTGATCTCGGAAACGGTGGAGCGACGCCTGTCACAGGCTGCCAGCCAGCTGAAGCTGAAATCGCGCACCAGCGTGCGCTGACGCGTTCAGACGTCGAACAGGCGGACCTGACCGCCTTCGAACGACACGGCAAGTTTTCCGGAGAGCAGGGCGCGCGCCTTCTTGCCGAACATCTCGTAGCGCCAGCCGGTCATGGCCGCGATGTCCTGGCTCGTTTCGCCGCGTGCGATCCGGTCGATATCGGCGGAGTTGGCGATCAGGCGCGGCACGATATTGTTCTCGTCGCTGACGTGCTTGAGCAGCACTTTGAGCAGCTCCGGCGCGCCGGCCGGGATCTGGGCATTCTGGACCGGGCGCGAGAGTTCCGGCGCGAAGGCATCCGGGGTGTCGATGGCGGCGCGGACGGCTTCGATCAGGCCCTGGCCATGCTTGGAGCGGATGAAGCCGTTCGGCACGGACCGTAACTGGGAGAAGTCTTCTTCCGAGCGCGGCTTCTGGGCGGCGATCTCCTGGATCGCATCATCCTTGAGGATGCGGCGGCGCGGCTTGTCGAGTTCCTGAGCCACGCGCTCGCGCCAGGCGGCGACGGAGACGACCACGGCGGCATAGTCCTTTTTCGGCATGCGCAGTTTCAGGCGCTGCCAGGCGTTCATCGGCTCGGTGTCATAAGTCGCCGGGTCTTCGAGGTCTGCCATTTCCTCGCGCACCCAGGTCATCCGGTCGGTGCGTTCCAGCTCGTCGCGCATGATCTGGTAGGCATCGCGCAGGTGGGTGACGTCGCCGAGGGCGTAGACCAGCTGTTTCTGGCTCAGCGGGCGGCGCATCCAGTCTGTAAATTGGCTCGACTTGTCGATCTGCTTCTTGAGGACGCGCTGGACCAGGTTGTCGTAGGAAATCGAATCACCGAAGCCGAGCGCCATGGCGGCGACCTGGGTGTCGAAGATCGGCCCCGGCGGGTGGCCGATCAGGCGGTTGAAGATCTCGATGTCCTGACGGGCCGCGTGGAACACCTTGGTCTGCCGGTCGGAGGCGATCAGGTCCAGGAAGGGCTTGATGTCGAGGTCTTCGGCCCGGGGGTCGATGAGGCCCTCCACACCGGGCGCAGAGGCCTGTACGAGGCACAATTCCGGCCAATAGGTGGTTTCCCGGTGGAACTCGGTGTCCACGCACACGAATTCGGCCTCGGCCAGACGTCCACACAGGTCTTCCAGCGCGGACTGCTCAGTGATGGGCGTCAGGGTGTTGTCAGTCATTGCTGGGTCGCTTATCGCACCAGCTTGACAAAGGCGAGGGGGTCTGTGCCCTACGCCGCTTCTTTCTGTT
>JBGSKU010000198.1:0-5786 GCA_041741055.1 Hyphomonas sp. | reverse complement strand
TTGCGCGGCGCGTCCGGCCCCAGGTAGGGCGGCGCGACGAGGTCTTCCCGCGTTCCGCCCCGGCCTTGCGCGGCGGCGTCTGCCAGCATCAGCGCGGTGCCCGACGGCGCATCGACTTTCATCCGGTGGTGGGACTCGAGGATTTCGATATCCCAGTCCTTGCCAAGGCGCGACGCGGCCAGCCGTGTAAACGCCTGCAACAGGTTCACGCCCAGCGAGAAATTGCCCGACTTGACGATGGCGAACCGCGCTGCCGCCGCCTGGATCGCCGCTTCATGCTCTGCACCGAGCCCGGTGGTGCCGATCACAATGGCGCGCACGGACGTTCCCTTCAGGGCGTCGAGCGCCGCGATTGTGGCCTCGGGCCGCGTGAAATCGATCCAGATATCGGCCCCGGTCGCGGCTTCGGCCACGTTGGGCGTGGGCCAGATGCCGACTGGGCGATGCCCCGCCAGCACGCCGATATCCTCATCGAACACTCCCGCCGCCGCCACTTCGCTGGCGCCCGACAGGGTCAGCCCCTGGCTGATCGCCATGCCCGCGAGCTGGCGCCCCATGCGCCCGGCCACACCGGCCACAGCCACCTTCAATGCAGTTCCTGCAGTCGTCATGGGTTCGGTCCCCGCTCGCGGCGTTCCCTGAGTTCATCCGAAAAGGCGCTGGCAAACACACCGGCCGGCAACGCCACCACCCCGATACCCGCAATCGCGATGATCGCCGAGAAGAAACGCCCGAGCGGCGTGACCGGATACACGTCGCCATATCCGACCGTGGTCAGCGTGGCCACCGCCCACCAGATGGCGCGCGGAATGGAAGCGAACTGTTCCTGCTGCTCCCCGCCGACGCCTTCGACGAAATACAGCAGCACCGCCGCGACATAGACCAGCGTCAGCGCCACGGCGAGGCTGGTGAGGAGCTGCGAACTTGACCGGCGCAGTGCTGCGCCCAGGGCATCGAAGGCCGGAACGAAGCGCGCAATCTTCACCAGGCGCGCCAGACGCAGCACGCGCAACACCAGCAGCGATCCCCCGCCGCCGAGCGCCATCACGACCAGCTCGGGCGCGAAGGCCAGAAGGTCCGCGATCGAATAGAACCGCGTGACATATTTCACCCGCCCGCCGAGACCCTTGTACTGCGGGTCCACCCCCGCCACCCAGAGCCGCGCCAGATATTCCAGCGTGAAAATCCCCAGCACGGCGATGTTGAACACGTCGAACGCCCGCATCCAGCGCGGATCGGCATTCAAGGTGGGCTCCGTCTCCAGCGCCAGGAACAGGAAGGACGCCAGCACAATCGCGACGATGAACAGGTTCAACCGGGAAATGCCCGACGCGCGCGCCTCGGGCACGAGCTGCACATAGAGCCACTGCTTCAGGTTCATCCGGACCCCTTCGCGCTAGCCGCGCAGCACACCACCCGTCCCTTTTGACACGGAAGCGATGACGCGGTCCATGATCGCCTGGATCTGGTCATCCTTCAGCGCTTCACGCGGCTGGATCGTGATTTCGAACGCGACGGACTTCTTGCCCTCGGCGACGCCCGGCCCCTGGTAGACGTCGAACACGTCCACCCTGGAGATCAGCTGCTTGTCGGCGCCGATCGCGTGGCGCGCCAGTTCACCAGCCGGCACATCCGCATCCACCACAAAGGCAAAGTCGCGCCGGATCGGCGTCAGGTCAGCGCGCTCCAGCACCGGCTTGGTCTTGGTCGACTTCGCTTTCATCACCGGCAGCGCGTTAAGGTTCAGCTCGAACGCATAGACCGGGCCATCGACATCCAGCGCCTTCAGAACGGCCGGATGCAGCGCGCCGAAATTGGCGACCGTCATCTTGGGGCCAAGCTTCAGGCTCGCCGACTGGCCGGGATGCCAGTGCGGCTGGGTCGCGGCGCCAATCTGTAACTTGTCGCCCGGCTGGCCGAGCGCGGCGAGCAGCGCGAACAGGTCAGCCTTCGCGGCGAAGGCATCATAAGGCTGCGGCGTGCCTTGCCAGTGGCGCTGGGGCGAGGGCTGGACCAGACCGGCAATGACCGTACGCTGATCTTTGGGGCCATCGCCCAGATAAATCGGGCCGGCTTCGAACAGCCGGATGCTGCGCTCGCCCCGGTTGGCCGCGCGCTGCGCCGCCTGGGCAAGATTGCCCAGCGTTGTCGGACGCATGTAGTTGAGTTCGCTGGCCACCGGGTTGGCGACCGTCAGCGCGTCCTCGACCTTTCCGAACAGCGCGGCGTGTTCGCGCGCCATGAAGCTCCATGTGACCGCTTCAAGAAAGCCCCTTGCGGCCATCGCGCGGCGGGCAATCGACACGCGCGACTGGCGCGCAGCGGCCACGCTCTGTTTCAGGCCTTCCGGCATCGGCAGCGAAGTCGTCGGCAACTGGTCATAGCCCACGAGACGGGCGATCTCTTCCACAATGTCCGCAGACCGATCAATGTCGAACCGGTGCGAGGGCGGCATCAGGTACCAGGCATCGCCGGCATCCTCGATGTCGAACTCGAGATCCTTGAGGATCCGCTTCATCTCGGCCGGTTTGACCACGAGCCCTGTCAGGCGCTCGACGTCGCCGTGATAGAAGGTCACCTTGTTCAGGCGCGCAGGGATATTGCCAACGATCCGTCCCTTGGTCGCGGCGCCGCCACCATATTCGAGGATCAGCGCAATCGCGAGGTTCAGGCCATCGACACAGCTTTGAGGATCGACACCGCGCTCGAAGCGGTAACGTGCATCCGAATGGATGCCGGTCGTGCGGCCCGTGCGCGCCGTGCGCAGCGGATCGAACCAGGCACTCTCGATGAACACATCCGTCGTTTCGGCGGAAACCGCGGTCGACTGGCCGCCCATCACGCCGCCAAGGCCGATCACGCCGGACCCGTCGGCGATCACGCACATGTCTTCGCCAACCTTGTAGGTCTTGCCGTCCAGCGCTTCGAGCGTTTCGCCCTTCTTGCCGAGACGGGCCACCACCGCGCCGGTCAGTTTTGCCGCATCATAGACGTGCAGCGGACGTGCGCGGTCGAGGGAGATATAGTTCGTCACATCAACCAGCAGCGAGCGGGGCTGCAAACCGGCCGCAATCAGGCGCGCCTGCATCCAGTCCGGGGACGGACCATTGGTGACCCCGCGCACCAGCGCGCCTGCGAACATCGGGCACGCGTCAGGCGCTTCGAGTTTGATCTCGACCGGGCAGTCGCCGCTGCCGGGCGCTTTCTTCACGTCATTGCGCAGGAACCGGCCCGCACCCGCGGCGGCCAGATCGCGCGCAATGCCCTGCACGCCCAGCCAGTCTGGCCGGTTGGGCGTCACCTCGAAATCGATCACCGCATCGGTGAAGCCCATCGCCTCGGAGGCTGGCATGCCGACCATGTAGTCACCGTCGAGATCGATGATGCCGTCATGGTCGTCGCCGAGTTCCAGCTCGCGCGAGGAACACATCATGCCATGGCTGTCGATGCCGCGGATGGCCCGCGGCTTCTTGTCCAGCGCCATGCCGAGGCCCGGGATCCAGGTGCCGAGCGGCGCATAGATCGCGGTCATGCCGGCGCGCGCATTCGGGGCGCCGCAGACGATCTGCTTGACGCCGTCGATCGTCTCGACCTTGCAGACGCGCAGCTTGTCCGCCTGCGGATGAGGCTCGGCTTCCAGAACCTTGCACACCGTGAACGGCGCCAGCGCTTTCTTCGGATCGATCACGTGCTCGACCTCGAGACCGGCCTTGCCCATGTATCCGAGAATGTCGTCGAGCGACGCCTTGGTCACAAGGTGGTCGTTGAGCCAGGAGAGCGTGAATTTCATGGGTTCGTCCCTTGAAGGGGTTGTTCGGGCGGAGCACCTTCGGAGCCAGTGGTCTGGAGGGCTTCAAATATGTCGGAAGTACCGCGTTCGCAGGCTGGCACGCGCATGGCGCGCTCGCGATCAAGGTCGCGGGCGAGCCAGCACCGGTCGAATACGGAGCAATAGCAGACTTCCATCTTCAGCTCGCCCCACTCGGCGGCGATCTGGTAGAGTTGGCCGTCGGTGATGCTTTCCCGCGGCCACGAAATCTCCAGCGCGGTGATCTGAGCGCCCGGCGCCAGCGCCCGGCCGGTCAAGCTCGTCCAGGAAATGTCATAGCCCGCCGGCAAGCGGTCCCGGTACGCCGTCAAACTATCGAGCGGCTTCTTGTCCTTCAGCATCGTGACAGATTCGATCAGGGCCGGCCCAACGCCGCTATTGCTGATATTCAGGCCCAGCGACACATGATCCGGCACGCGCGAGACAAATCCATCCATCTGCACGACCGGGTAAACCGAACCATGCTGCTGCGCGCGCATCACCCGGCCCTGGTCCCAGGCAACAAACAACGCAATCACGCTCGTCAAAACGGCGCAGATCGCGATCAGCATTTCAGCTTTGTTACCCTGGCCCATGTTCACTCCTCACGCAGCTGCGCCTGCACGTTCAAGCGCAAGGTGGCGAGACGCACCGGCGGCAAAGGCTGGGTCGAGCACTTCGACAAGTCGAAATGTCTCGAAGACGATGTCCATATCTTCCGTGAACACACCATTCCGGGTGAAATACGCCTTGTGGGCCCGCCGCCAATAATCGAGGCTGAGATCGCCTTCGCCTTCCAGCGCGGCGAGCTCCGGCCTCATGTCGGCAAACTTCATCAGGGTGACCGTTTCCGTCTGAAGGATGGCGACACTTCGACCATCGCCGCTCATCAGGTATCCCCTCTCGCCTTCAACAGGCGGCGGCTGGATTCCCGCATCGCTGCACGTCGCAGTCTTTACGCCTGCGACGATCAACGCAGCGAGCCGATCAGCGAGCTCAGGAGAGTCGCCGAAAGTCCAATTTGGAAGATCAGGGGATGAATCACTGCAGGTCACGACAGCCCTCCGCTGACTGACGGCGTCAGCCAGGGCGAGAATCCGTAATGGCGGGTCCACTGCGGGTCCGCCTCGAAATAGGGGCGCAGGTCCGGCATGCCGTATTTCAGCATGGCGAGACGGTCGACGCCCATGCCGAAGGCAAAGCCCTGGTGGACGGCCGGGTCCAGACCGCAATTACGCAGCACATTTGGATGCACCATGCCGCAGCCAAGCACTTCCAGCCAGTCCGTGCCCTTGCCGACTTCGACAACGCCGCCGGAGCGCTGGCACTGCACGTCCATCTCGGCGGAAGGCTCCGTGAACGGAAAGAAGTGCGGCCGGAAACGCGCCGTCACATTGTCGACCTCGAAGAAGGCCTTCACGAAATCCACGAGGCAGCCCTTGAGGTGGCCCATATGGATGCCTTCCTCGATGACAAGGCCTTCGACCTGGTGGAACATCGGTGTATGGGTCGCGTCCCAGTCGTTGCGGAACACACGGCCCGGCACAAGAATCCGGATCGGCGGCTTCTCGGTCATCATCGTGCGCACCTGAACCGGGCTCGTATGTGTACGGAGCACCTTGGGAAGGTTGCCCTGCCCCTGCTTCAAGAAGAACGTATCGTGCGTCTCGCGGGCCGGATGGCCTTCGGGGAAGTTCAGCGCGGTGAAATTGTGCCAGTCGTCCTCAATGTCGGGACCTTCCGCGACGCGGAAACCCATGTCGCCGAAAATGGCGGAAATTTCCTCGAACACCTGCATCACCGGGTGCAGCGCCCCTTCCCCGGCTGACGGTGCCGCCGGCAGGGTCAGGTCGATCTTTTCGCGGGCGAGCTGGGCTTCAAGCGCCTTGGCTTCCAGCGCACCCTTGCGGGCGCGCACGGCGTCTTCGATCCGCACCTTCAGCGCGTTCAGCGCCGGGCCCTTTTCCTTGCGCTCTTC
>JBGSKU010000197.1:0-3968 GCA_041741055.1 Hyphomonas sp. | reverse complement strand
GTGCCGGCCCAGTTCGAGATCAGCTTCGCCGAAGCCGCCGTGGACAGCCTGCTCGGGCGCGGTCTCGCATTCGACGGCATCTTCGCCGCCGGCGATCTCATCGCCCTCGGCTCCATCCGCAGCCTGCTAAAGGCCAACCGCAAAGTGCCCGAGGATGTGGCCGTGGTCGGCTATGACAATATCCAGCTGTCCGCTTACACGCGCCCGTCACTGACTACCGTGTCGCAGGACATGGGACAGGCTGGCCGGTTGATGGTGTCGAAACTGCTGTCGGCGGGCGAGACGGGAACTCTGAGGTCTGAGCGAGTGCCGACCGAGCTGATCGTGCGCGAATCCTGCAGCCTCGTCTGACCCGTTCAGACTTTCCGGCCGATCCAGACGGCGAGCGGCGCCAGAGTCGCCGGCACGTCCGCGCCGCAGCCCGACGCGATGAGGCAGGCAAATCCCTCCGCAAGGCCGGACGGCGGGGCCAGATTATCCGTTCCCAGATTGAACAGACAGAGCACCGTTTCATCGCCGGCCACTCGGCGAATCGCCAGCAACGGCTCAGGCACGTCCGCGAATGACACGTCGCCAGTCCGGAGTGCGCCGGACGACGCGCGAACCGAAAGGAACCGGCGCGTGAAGTTCAGCACCGAGTCCGGAACGTCCTCCTGCTCAGCCACCGACAATTCGGCATGCCCCTGCCCGACCGGCAGCCAGGGTTTGTGTTCGGAAAAGCCCGCAAAGGCATTGCCTTTCGACCAGGGCATCGGCGTCCGGGCTCCGTCCCGGCCGAGCGTGCGGGGCCAGTTCGCAATCGCTTCCGGGTCCTGCAGGTCCTCGAACGCCACGTCCGCCTGCGGAAGGCCGAGTTCCTCCCCCTGATACAGGATCGGATTGCCGCGCAGGCAAAGGAGCAGCGCGTTCGTCAGCTTTGCAAACGATGCCCGGTTTTCCCCCGGCGGGCACCAGCGGCTGACACAGCGCGGCGCGTCATGGTTCGAAAACGCCCAGGACGGCCAGCCTTCGTCGAAAGGCCCTGCCCAGTTCGACTGGGAGTCCTTCACCCGGCGCGCAGACAGTCGCTGCGCATAGAGGAAGTCAAAGCTGTAGGCAGAGCTGAGATGGGTATCGCCTTGTGTGAAGGCCCGCATCTCCGGCAGAGGGTCAGGCCCCGGCACCTCGGCCACGGTGAACACCGCGCCGTACTGGTCCACCAGAGCCCGCACCCGGGCGAGGAATGCCGGAATGTCCGGATGGGACTGGTTGTGAATGTGGTGTTGAAGGTCGAATGGACGGGTGATCGTACGCCCTTCCGCAGGCCAGGGCGGATTGTCCCGGAACTCGGGATCGAACATGCCGAAATTGATCGCGTCCAGCCGGAAGCCGTCCACGCCCCGGTCCAGCCAGAACTTTGCGGCGGCCAGCAGGGCGTCCTGAACCTCAGGCTTGTGCAGGTTCAGCTGCGGCTGGCTGCTCAGGAAATTGTGCATGTAATACTGCTGGCGCCGGGCATCCCAGGTCCAGGCCGCGCCGCCGAAGACCGACTGCCAATTGTTCGGCGGCGTACCATCCGGCTTCGGGTCGCGCCAGACATACCAGTCCGCAAACGGATTGTCCCGCGACGCCCGGCTTTGCGCGAACCAGGCATGGTCATCGGACGTGTGCGCGTAGACCTGGTCGATGATGACCTTCAGGCCCCGCCTGTGCGCCTCGGCAAGCATCGCATCGAAATCAGCCAACGTGCCAAAGATCGGATCGACATCGCAATAGTCCGACACGTCATAGCCGAAATCCCGCATCGGCGAGCGGAAGAAAGGCGAGATCCAGATCGCATCGACGCCGAGCCGAGCGATGTAGCCAAGCTGTTCGGTAATACCCGGCAGGTCGCCGATCCCGTCGCCGTTGGTGTCGAGATAGGAACGCGGATAGATCTGGTAAACCACCGCGCCGCGCCACCAGGGTTGTTTCAAATCGGTCATGGGCGGCACTCCCCGTCAGTCCCGGCAAGGTCTCGGGTGCTCCGCCGCGTCTGGCAAGGGGGCAGGCTGCGCGGCACTGAAATAAGTCGCGCCCCTCTGCATCCAAGCGCTACGTTGACTGCATCTCCTGGATTGAAACAATCTGGAGATCCGCAAGTGACCAGACATTTCCTATCGCGTTTTCGGGCAGCGGTTCTCGCGCTCGCGCTAGTGTCCACCACCGCCCTTGCCCAGCCCGGCCCACCTGCGGACCCGGCCCTTGTCGAGATGAACGGCGCCGAAAACAGCGCTGTTGTGCTTTCACTCGCCGAGGTTCTTCGCGACCGCTTTGCTTTTCAGGAGCGCGGTGAGGCCGCTGCAAGCAGGATTGAAGCCCTGGAGCAACAAGGCGCCTTCCGGGACGCCCGCACCGCAGCAGACCTCCTGGAACTCATCGAGACACAGATTAATCCCATCGTCGATGATCGCCATTTCCGGGTCCGGTATATGGGACCCGAGATCGTTGCGGGCTTCAGCGAGGCAGGCCCTTCCCCGGAAGAGATAGCAGCCTTCCACGAAGAGGTGCGGCTGCGCGGCGCAGAAATACCGGAGATCCGCTGGCTCGCCGGCAATGTGGGTTACCTGCGCATCAACATGTTTCTCGATGCGCCGCCGGTCACGGAAAAGCTCGCTGCAGCGATGGGCATTCTCGCGAACACGGGTGCCTTGATCATCGATGTCCGCGGTGCGCCGGGCGGTGAACCCGCCGGGGTCGCGAGCGCGATCGGCCATCTTGTTGCCGAACGCACGCCGACCGTGACCGTGCAGGATACGTCCAATCCAGCCGGCGAACACACTTTCTACGCCGAACCGCGGGGACCCGCTTTCACCGGAAAGCCGGTCTTTGTCCTGATCGACCGGGAAACCGGATCCGGCGCTGAAGAATTTGCTTACGATCTTCAGGCGATGGGCCGGGCGACGCTGGTCGGCGAAACAACCTACGGTGCAGCCAATCCGGGCGGATTCCTGCCTTTGGCAGGCGGCTTTGTTGCCTTCATTCCGATGCAGGTCGTGACGAACACCATCACCGGCGAAAACTGGGAAGGTGTTGGAGTCCAGCCGGACATCAAATCACCGCCCGAGGAGGCTTTGACCCGCGCGCATCGCCTGGCGCTTGAAGCGATCCTCCAGTCCGCAACGGACATTCGGCGCGCCATTGCGGAAGAAGGACTGGCTTCGTTGGATCAGTAAACTGCGCCGGCCAGCGGGCCGTACCTGATCATGACGATGGAATTTCCGGCGCACAAAAAACGCCGATCGGCCTGGCAGGGGCAGAGGGGCTCGAACCCACGACCTGCGGTTTTGGAGACCGCCACTCTACCAGCTGAGCTATACCCCTTCAGGCCTGACGGCGGTTTGCCCCAACTCCGGCCCGGCTGCAAGCCGAAAGGCCACCCCTGAACTGATTTCGGTGTGCTCAGGGCCCCCACACGTTACGCTCCCAGCCCAGCAACTGATGCGTCTCGGCGGCGTCGTGGCAGAACAACCGTCTCAGGAACCTGCGGTCCGGGTCCGGCAGCGCCTGCACGTCAGGCGCAGAATTCGGCCGCTCGCTCACATCAAAGTCGTGCCAGGCCAGACCGAGAAAGCCACACACATCTTCAAGCACCTGATGCGGCTGATCGGAGAGATCTTCGCTCCGCAGGAACAACAATTGTTCATCCGGAAAGAAACGCCTCAATTCCCGGATCTGCGGCGCATAGTAGCTTCGTGAAAGATACGACCGCTCCCGGTCCTGAACCGGAAGCTCCCGGCGCGCCCGCTCCCGCTCCCTGCGGATCGCTTCACTGAAGGGGAGGGTTTCCCGGCCTCGGCGGCAGTCCATTCGGTAGTGGGACCAGGCGCGTTCGACGGGGTCGCGCAGGAGGAGGATGAGCTTGATGTCGGGATTGTAGGACCAGACCCGCGGCAGGGCGCCGTGCCACCAGCTGATGATCGGCGTGGCCTCGCCGAGCAGGCAGCCCG
>JBGSKU010000196.1:0-4402 GCA_041741055.1 Hyphomonas sp. | reverse complement strand
ATGGCGCGCGCGTTGGCGACGACCTGGGCGGCATAGGCCCGGAAGTCCGGCGTCAGGGCTTCGCCGAACGCCACCGCCTTGGCGGCGATGACGTGCATAAGCGGGCCGCCCTGGATACCCGGGAAGATGGCCGAGTTGATCTTCTTGGCGAGCGCCTCGTCATTCGTGAGGATCATGCCGCCGCGGGGGCCGCGTAGGGTCTTGTGCGTGGTCGTGGTGGCGATGTGGGCATGGTCCAGCGGGTTCGGGTGCACGCCGCCGGCCACAAGGCCTGCAAAGTGCGCCATGTCGACCAGGAAGAGCGCGCCGACTTCGTCTGCGATCTCGCGGAAGCGACGAAAATCAATCTGGCGCGGATAGGCCGAGCCGCCGGCGATGATCAGTTGCGGCCGGTGGGCGCGGGCGAGGCGCGCGACTTCCTCGAAGTCGATCAGGTGATCGTCCGGGCGTACGCCGTACTGGACCGCGTTGAACCATTTGCCGGACTGGTTGGGCTTCGCGCCGTGCGTGAGGTGGCCACCGGCGGCGAGGCTCATGCCGAGGATCGTGTCGCCTGGCTTCAGCACAGCCTGGAATACACCCTGGTTCGCCTGGCTGCCCGAATTGGGCTGAACGTTGGCGAAGCCGCAATTGAAGAGTTTCTTTGCCCGCTCGATGGCGAGTTCTTCGGCGATGTCCACGAATTCGCAGCCGCCATAGTAACGCTTGCCCGGATATCCTTCGGCATACTTGTTCGTCAGGATCGTGCCCTGTGCTTCAAGCACCGCGCGCGAGACGATGTTTTCCGAGGCGATGAGCTCGATCTGATGCTGCTGGCGCGTGGCCTCCTTGGCCACGGCGGCGGCGACTTCCGGGTCGCGCTCAGCCAGTGAAGCCGTGAAAAATCCGCCGGAAAGGCTCTGTGGGATGTGCGCCGAGTCAGCCATATTATCCTCCGGTTTCGAATCCCCGGCTGTTTACGCGCCTGCGCTGCCGGGGGCAACTGCTGCTGCAGTAATGGCCGGCCTGCATATATCGATGGCATTCTTCAAATAAATTCAGAGCACAAGACGATAGATACTTTACGAGGCAGTGCGATTACAATTAAACCCTCAACTATGCTGATTTCTGGTTCGATGAATACAGAGTTCAGCCGGGGTGGGACATGAAAGAACTTGAAGAATCCGAGCTGCTCGAGATGACCGTTGAAATCGTGTCGTCTTACGTGGCCAACAACGTGTTACAGGCCGGCGCCCTGCCCGACCTGATCAAGACCGTGCACGCAACGATCACCGGACTGACACAGCATGCCGCCGCGCCCGCCGAAAAGCTGGAGCCGGCCATTTCAGTGGCAAAGTCGGTGACGCCGGAGTTCATCATCTGCCTGGAAGACGGGCGGAAGCTGAAGATGCTGAAGCGCTACCTACGCACGCGCTATGACATGACGCCGGAAGAATACCGCGCGAAGTGGAACCTGCCACCGGACTATCCGATGGTGGCGCCCAATTACGCCAAGCTGCGTTCGCGCCATGCCAAGCAGATCGGCCTTGGGAAAAAGCGATAGCGGCCGCAGTGCCGGAACCTAAGCGGCCTTGTCCAGTCCCAGCTGCTTCCAGACCGCGAGGATCGCGGCGACCAACTCGTCCATCATGATCTCGTCATGCACCGGGCTCGGCGTGAAGCGCAGACGCTCGGTGCCGCGTGGTACGGTCGGATAGTTGATCGGCTGGACGTAGATACCGAAATCGAAGAGCAGCGTGTCGGACAGAGCCTTGCAGCGCTCCGGATCGCCGACGAGCAGCGGCACGATGTGCGAAGGCGAGTCCATCACCGGCAGGCCGGCCTCGCGGAAGCGTTCTTTCAGCTGCGCGGCTTTCGCCTGATGGACGGCGCGCAGGCGGCGGCCTTCATCGGTGCGCAGCTTGCGGATGCTGGCGAGCGCGCCAGCGGCCATCACCGGGCAGGTCGAGGTGCTGAAGATGAAGCCCGAGGCCATCGAGCGGATCGCATCGACGACACTGGCATGGCTGGCGATGTAACCGCCCATCACGCCAAAACCCTTGGCGAGCGTGCCCTCGATGATGTCGATACGGTCTGCAAGGCGTAGCATTTCGGCAACGCCGGCGCCTTGCTCGCCGTACAGGCCCACGGCGTGGACTTCGTCGAGATAGGTCAGCGCGTTGAACTCATCGGCCAGGTCGCAGATCTCTTCCATCCGGCCAAAATCGCCGTCCATGGAATAGACGCTTTCGAAGGCGATCAGTTTCGGACGATCCGGCTCGTCGAGTTCGATCAGCGCGCGCAGGTGATCCACATCATTGTGGCGGAAGACGCGGTAGTCTGCACCGGAGCGGCGGATTCCCTCGATCATCGAGGCGTGGTTCAGCGCGTCGGAATAGATGATCAGGTTCGGCAGGATCTTGCCGAGGGTGGAGAGCGTGGCGTCGTTGGAGACGTAGCCCGAGGTGAAGAGCAGCGCCGCTTCCTTGCCGTGCAGGTCGGCCAGTTCCCGCTCGAGATCAACGTGGAAACGGGTGGTGCCGGAGATGTTGCGGGTGCCGCCGGAGCCGGCACCGAAGCTGTCGATGGCGTCGTGCATCGAGGCGATGACCTCGTCATCCTGACCCATCGCCAGATAGTCGTTGGAGCACCAGATCGTCACCTCGCGCTCGCCGTCTTCCATGCGGGCCGTGGCCTTGGGGAAGCGGCCGCGGTGGCGCTGGAGGTCAATGAAGACCCGGTAACGGCCCTCGCCGCGAATGTTGTTGAGGGCGTCTTCGAATGATTTGAGATGCTTCATTGGCCGCACGCAGACTTTCAGTGGTGAAGGGCGCCCCACCAGGGGGCTCCGGGCTGTGTCTCCTTAAGCCCGGAGTCTTTTTAATCGGATCAGGAAAATTACCTATGCGGCATAACCGGGCAGTTCGCGGTCCAGCTTGCGCAGCAAAGCGGGCCAGACCAGCATCTGGCTCATGGTCTTCATGCCGCTGCTCTGACCGGTCAAACCGCCCTGCCCGGCCACCTTGTCCTGCAGCTCTTCGCCGCATTCCAGCACGCCGTCGCGGCCCGCCGTGAGCGCCATGACCTGCATCTTGCAGGCCCGCTCCAGGAAGAACATGCGGGTGAAGGTCATGGCGGCTGTTTCGCCGCAGGTCAGCGTGCCGTGATTGCGCAGCAACATCGAATGCTTGGTGGGGCCAAGGTCGGCTACCAGGCGCTCGCGTTCGTCGAGGTCCAGGGCGACGCCCTCATAGTCGTGATAGGCGATATCCTTGCGCACGATCATGGCCGTCTGGCTGATCGGCAGGAGGCCTTCCTTCTGCGCAGAGACCGCCACGCCCTGGTCGGTGTGGACGTGCATCACGACCAGCGCATCCTCGCGGGCGGCATGGATGGCGGAGTGGATGGTGAACCCGGCCGGGTTGATCATCGCGTCGGTCTCCTGGACGATGTTGCCGTCCAGATCCACCTTCACCAGCGAGGAGGCGGTGATTTCTTCGAAGAAGTAACCATAAGGGTTGATCAGGAAGTGGTGCTCCGGCCCCGGCACCCGGTGGGAGATGTGGGTGAAGATCATGTCGTCCCAGCCATGCAGGGCCGTCAGGCGGTACAGCGCCGCCAGATCTACGCGCGCCTGCCACTCTTCGGCGCTGACTGAGCTGCGAATATCGATCTGCGGATTACCGTCGGCCATTGCATGTTTCTCCCTGTTTATCCGGGCAGATTACCTTAACTCGATGCGGCTGGCCAGATTACGATGACGCGAGAGTCAGGTTTGGTTCAGGTTCCACATCGGCCTCGCCTTGACGCGGTGCTCAAAGCATTCGCACATGCCCGCTCATGGCTGACCTGAAACTCGCATTTTTCGCCTCCAAACGGCCCGAAGCCCAGCAGGCCCTGCCCCTGTTGGTGGCAAAGTATGGCAACTATCCCGAGGAAGAGGCCGACGTCGTGGTCGCGCTCGGCGGCGACGGGGCGCAGCTCGACACGCTGCGGCGCCGGTTTTCGGACGGCAAGCCGGTCTATGGCATGAACCTCGGCACAATCGGGTTCCTGATGAACGAGTACAAGGCGGATGGCCTTGTGGAACGCATTGATGCGGCTGAACGGGCGAGCGTCGCGCCCCTCCGGATGTTCGCCGTGGACATCCATGGCAATGAGCACCGGGCGCTGGCGATCAACGAAGTGTCGCTGCTGCGCCAGACCGCACAATCGGCGCGGCTGCGGATTGCGGTCGATACGCGGGTGCGGATGGACGAGTTGGTGTGCGACGGGATAATGGTGGCGACGCCGGCCGGTTCGACCGCCTACAACCTGTCGGCCCATGGCCCGATCCTGCCGATCGGTGCGAACCTTCTGGCGCTGACGCCGGTCAGTGCGTTCCGGCCCCGGCGCTGGCGCGGGGCGCTGCTGCGCCATGACG
>JBGSKU010000195.1:0-2218 GCA_041741055.1 Hyphomonas sp. | reverse complement strand
TAGGTGCTCGCCACAAGCCGCTTCAGGCCCGCGCGGTCATGCAGTGGCTTCAGCACCGGCATGGCCGCCATCGTCGTGCAGTTGGGGTTTGCGATGATGCCCTTCGGGATCGATTTCAGTGCATGAGGGTTCACTTCGGACACAACCAGCGGCACGTCCGGATCACTGCGCCAGGCCGACGAGTTGTCGATCACGATCGCGCCGGCCGCCGCCACCTTGGGCGCCAGCGCCTTGGAGGTTGATCCGCCTGCGGAGAAAAACACGATGTCGAGTCCGGCATAGTCGGCCGTCGAGGCATCCTCGACGACGACGCTCTCGCCGTTGAAGTCGAGCTTCGTGCCGGCTGAACGCGGCGAGGCAAAGAAGCGGATCCCGCTCAGCGGGAAGTTCCGCTCGGCCAGGATTTCACGCATCATTTCGCCGACCAGGCCGGTCGCACCAACGATCCCGACGCGGGGCCGGGCAGGAAGTCTGTCTGTCACGTCAAATTCTCCGGGGTCTTACTCGAAGTCGCGGAACACATCGTCGGCCGAGATGCTCTTCTTGTAGGCGTTCTCGGGTTCCGGTTCAGGCTCAAAGGCCGGCGTGTCCTGCGCCGGCGCAAGGCCCGGGCCTTCCGAACGGGCGGCTTTTTCAGCGTCCATCTTGCGGCGCTTGTCGGCAGCTTTCGCGATCACTTCGTCGAGTTCGATCTGCGAGCACAGGCCCAGCGTCACCGGATCGACCGGTTTGATGTTGGACGCGTTCCAGTGCGACTTGTCGCGCACGTTGTTTATCGTCGCCTTGGTGGTGCCGATCAGCTTGATGACCTGCGCGTCGGAAACTTCCGGGTGGTTGCGGATGAACCAGGCGACTGCGTCCGGCTTGTCGGCGCGGCGGATGACCGGCGTATAGCGGCTGCCCTTGCGCTTCGGCTGCGGGATGTGATCGATCCGCGAGTCGGCGATCTTCAGCTCGTGGTCCGGGTTGTCTTCGCCCTTCTTGATTTCCTCGCGCGAGAGAATGCCGCCGGCGATCGGGTCGACGCCGCGCATGTTCTCGGCCACATCGCCGTCGGCAATGCCCTTCACCTCGAGATGATGCAGGCCGCAGAATTTCGCGATCTGCGCGAAGGTCAGCGTGGTGTTGTCGAGCAGCCAGACCGCGGTGGCGCGGGGCATCAGAACGTCGGACATCGGTATTCTCCTGAATTCGTGTTTGCCGCCTGAAATGCAGCCGCCCGGCACTTGGGGTGCCGGGCGGGTCGGGTCCAGGACAGCTGGTACCTTGAAGAGGCCTATACGTCAGATGTGCGCCGGAGGGAAGGGACCGGGTGGATTCGGCCCAAAATCACGGTCTGAGCAGGATTTTGCCCGAATGCCCGCCGCTGGCCATCCGGGCGAGTGCGGCCTCGGCCTCGGCCAGCGGGAAGGCGCCTTGGAGCACCGGCTTGATCCGCCCCGAGATTACATGCGGCCAGAAATCGCGCTCAACCGCATCCCGGATCCGCCGCTTTTCCGCCAGCGGCCGGGCCCGCAGCGTGGTCGCCAGGATCGACAGCCGCTTCATCAGCACCGGCGCGAAGTTCACGCTCGCGGCAAAGCCGTCCTGATAGGCAATGTTGATGATCCGCCCATCAACCTTGGCGGCGGAGATGTTCTTCTGGATGTAGTCGCCGCCGACCATGTCCAGAGTCACGTCCGCCCCGCCCGCGGCCTTCACAACCTCCTCGAACGCCTCGGTGCGGTAGTTGATGGCGCAGGTCGCGCCAAGTTCTCGGGCCAGCGCACACTTTTCGTCCGATCCTGCCGTGCCGAAGATCGGGCTCGCGCCCCAGACCTTCGCCATCTGCAACGCCATCACGCCGATCCCGCTGGTCGCGCCGTGGCAGAGGAATGACTCGCCCGGCTTCAGGCCGGCGCGGTCGAAAACGTTGGCCCAAACAGTAAACAGCGCTTCGGGAAAGCAGCAGGCCAGCGTCAGGTCGAACCCTGCCGGAACCGGCAGCACCGAGCCCTCGTCCAC
Organism: Hyphomonas sp.; assembly: GCA_041741055.1. GTDB lineage: Bacteria > Pseudomonadota > Alphaproteobacteria > Caulobacterales > Hyphomonadaceae > Hyphomonas. Next base: position 214 of record JBGSKU010000195.1, on the reverse strand, counting down.
CACGGTATGCGTGGCATAGCCGCCTCCGCCGAGCAGGGCGGCCACCCGGTCACCCACCTTGAACCGTGTGGTCTCCGCGCCAACCGCTGTCACAATGCCCGAAACCTCGAGCCCCAGAATCGGGGAGGCGCCGGGGGGCGGCGGATAGGCGCCGGCCTTCTGCGCCAGATCGGCCCGGTTGAGGCCGGCTGCCGCCACTTCGATCAGCACCTCG
>JBGSKU010000194.1:0-3647 GCA_041741055.1 Hyphomonas sp. | reverse complement strand
CCTGGCGCGCCATGCGCAGGCGCCAGGCCCAGACGCCGATGGCCACAAGCAGGGTGAGAAGACCAAGAAGGATGTGCATGAAGACAAGATAGCGCTGCGCAGGCGCCGGCGCCACGAGAATCAATGCTGCACTGTCAAACGGGCCGGCGTTCAGCTGTTCGCTTTGCCGCCAAACAAGCCGCGGATGAAGCGCCACATGCCCGCGAGGAGGAACGGGATCAGGATGAACCCCTTCTTGAGGAACGCGAACAGGATCACGAGAAGGCCGGTTTTCTTGAGAACAGCCACCCCAGCGCCGCCTGCGATCAGCGCCGCCACACCATAACCGGCCGTCTTATCGCCTTCGACATAATCCGCATAGGTCGCTCCGGGATTGAAACTGGCGAGCGCCAGGACGTCCGGCCCGGCCGAGCGCACATCGGCGAGCGCGTCCATCGCCGCGACCATGTTGACCGACAGCACGCCGTGCCGGCCAAGCAGGCGCATGTCATAGTTCAGCGTGTGGGTGCCGTCGGAACTGGCGAACAGGAGATCCTTGGCCCAGATGAGGCGGTGGCTTTCGGCGTCATAGGACGGCGGAACAGCCCAGCCGACAAGTTCGACTTCCTCGAACCCCTGGCGGACGCGCTCCGCATTCGATTCGCGGGTCCCGGACTGCATGTCCTTCAGCAGCTGCGCATAATCCGTCGAAGCCGCATCGTCGTCGGTGACATAGCCGGTATCTTCATAGGTCAGCACCGCGCCCCAGCTGGCGTCGACCGGAGTGAGGCCAGCCGGGAAGATCATGCCGAGCACGGTTGTGTCCTCCGGGTTGCCCCAGAGATCCTCAAGGATCGTGCGGGATTCCGAGGCGCTGTAGAAATCGTAGTCTTCGGAGACAGACAGGGTGACCGGCGAGAGTTCCAGCGCGATGAGGCCGTGATCCGGCGAAACGTCCGCGAGCACCTCTTCCGCATAAGCCCTGTAGGCCGCTTCGGCCTCCTCAGGCGAAAGCGTTGCCTCTTCGCCCTGGGCCAGAACCGGAAGCGCGAGAACACACAGCGCTGCCAGCGCCGTCACGAATTTTGACATGGAAACCCCTCCCACCTGAAGAGGAATTCGTAGTCGCGTCGTGTGACGTTTGCAAGCGCGGGCGCAAAGGCCGTACCGGTCGCAGCGCGGGCTGCTTCCGGTACGGCCTTTCACTCAGCAGATTACTGACCGCCGCCCTGGTTTCCAGCCGCGTAGGCCTGGGCGAGGACATAGGCACGGATGGCATCGGCCTCGTCCGGGGTCAGGTAATCCGCGAAGGAGACCATGCCGTTGGCCGCGAGGTTTCCGTCGATGACAACGCCCTTCCAGGCGTCCTTGTTGCCGGCGATGGCCGACCAGCGCAGGTCCGGCAGCACGCCCGACGAGACGGCGAGCGGACCATGGCAGACGGCGCAATTGCGGGCGAAATGCACCGACCCCTGCTCGATCAGCGCCGCGCTCCCGAAGGCTTCGCCTTTCGGCGTTTTCTCGATCGGCGTCAGACCGGAATCGGCAATCTCCTGCGTACCGCCGATCTTGAAGGTGACAACCTTGCCGACCGAGGAGGCGACCTTGTCGTCATAGCCGAATCCGGCAGCGAGCGCGAAGGCCGAGCCCCAGCCGGTGGTGATGGTGACGTATTGCTCGCCGTCGATCATGAAGGTGCCTGGGCCGGAGGCGCCGCCCGCTTTCAACGGATGGCTCCACAGCTTGTCGCCGGTCGCAGCGTCGTAGGCCACGAAGTCGCCATTGAGCTTGCCCTGGAAGACCAGACCGCCGGCGGTCGAGAGGACGCCGCCATTCCACGCATTTTCATGCTCGACACTCCAGCGGGCCTCGCGGGCCACCGGATCCCAGCCGATGAGCCGGCCCTTGAGGGTGGAGCGCAGCATCTTGGCCACTTCGGGCGGCGCAATCGGCGGCACGCCGGCCGAGAAGTCGATGCCGGTGTTCCAACCAGTAGGCCGGGATGTGAAACGCGGATCCTCGGCATAGGCCTGCGGGATTTCCTGCGCCGGGATGTAGGCGAGGCCTGTGTCGGGGCTGAACGCCATCGGCTGCCAGTTGTGTGCGCCAAGCGGACCGGGCAGCTGCTGGAACGGGGCTTTGCCGTACCGGGCTTCCGGGTTCTCGATCGGGCGGCCGTTCTCGTCGAGACCGGTGGCCCAGTTCATCGGACCAAAGGCATCGCCGGACAGGAACTGACCGGTCGCCGCATCCAGCACATAGAAGAAGCCGTTCTTCGGGGCCTGCATCGCGACGCGGCGGGCTGCGCCGTTCTCGCCGAGCGGCAGGTCTGCGAGGATAATCGTCTGCGTGGCGGTGTAATCCCAGTTGTCGCCGGGCGTCGTCTGGAAGTGCCACTTGTACGCACCAGTGCTGGCATCAACCGCAACGATGGATGAGAGGAACAGGTTATCGCCGCCCGAGGGGTCGCGGAAGGTGCGGTTCCAGGGCGAACCGTTGCCGACGCCGAAGATGATCTGGTCATTCACTTCGTCATAGACGATCGAGTCCCAGACAGTGCCGCCGCCCCCATCGGTGGTCCAGGCGCCTTCATCGCCCCAGGTGACGTTGCCGACCTTGACGAAGGCATCGTCCGACGCTGCGCCATCGGGCTGTTTCAGCGGGTTGGGCACAGTGTAGAAGCGCCAGACGAGATCGCCCGAGCTGGAATCGTAGGCGGACAGGTATCCGCGCACACCGAGTTCGGCGCCGCCATTGCCGATCAGGATCTTGCCGTTCACCGCGCGTGGGGCGCCGGTGATGGTGTAGGGCAGCGATTGGTCCACGGTGACCGTGCTCCAGACCTTTTCGCCGGTTTCGGCATTGAGAGCTTCGAGCCGGCCATCGATGACACCGACATAGACCTTGCCGTCATACACAGCGACGCCGCGGTTCACGACATCGCAGCAGGCTTTCACGCCGACGGCCTTGTCGACTTCCGGATCATAGACCCACTTCTCGGCGCCGGTCTTGGCGTCCAGAGCGTAGACGACCGACCAGGCGGAGGTGACGTACATCGTGCCATCGACGACGATCGGGGTGGATTCAACGCCGCGGTTGGTGGCGAGGTCATAGGTCCAGGCGACGCCGAGCTGGCTGACATTGTCCTTGTTGATCTGGGCCAGCTTCGAATGGCGCTGCTCATCATACGTGCCGCCATAGGTGAGCCATTCATCACCGCCGCTGGCGGTGGAGATGCGGGCCGTGTCGACCGCAGCGAAGCCTTCCGGTTGCGCGATCTGGGCCTGTCGGTCGCCGCAGGCGGCCAAAAGAAGGGCCGAGCCCGCCAGTAGCGCTGGAGCCGCCCAGCTGCGCCAAGTGCTGATGTTCATGTTGTGCCTCCCGAACCGGGCCCCTTGCTCACAATCGGCGGGGTCTCTCGGCGCGCAGACTAGCGGGTCAGGCGCCAAAGTCGAGGTGTGACGCCACGGGAGCAGGTCAGGCGATGGCGGCGGCGCGAAGTTCGTCGCGCGCAGCGAGCATCGCGCTTTCAATAGCGTCCTGCCAGGCCTCGACCGTGGTCGCGCAGGCAGAGGCTTTGGGAAAGTTCACCGACCGCGACGCGCTGATCACGCCACCTTCGACATGATTGCCGCGCGGCAGCAGGCCCGCCATGGCATCACCGGGTG
>JBGSKU010000193.1:0-10760 GCA_041741055.1 Hyphomonas sp. | reverse complement strand
AGGATTGCGGCGACAGGCGCTGACGCGAACTGCGCAGGCATCAGGTCGGCGGCTGCGGTTTGCAGCGCGCCTGATCCCGATTTGCAGTGATCACAATCTGCCGGATGCGACTTTGCGGGAGTTTCAGTTTTCAGCGAGCGGGTTTCTTGATGGCAATCGTGCCCCGCCTTGGCAATCTGCGCTTGCTCGACCGCCGCGACCTGCACACCCGCTTCTGCACCGGCTGTGCAGGCACAGGCGACCTGCCCTATTCCGAACAGGACAACCAGCAAGGTGAAGAACCAGGACTTCATGGAGCGGATATCTATACCCCCACAGGGTTTCTAGCAAGACGAACCAACTACGATCCTATAACGCCTTCAACACGTTGAAATTACGTGGTTTCAGATGGTTCTTCACCCTGATTGGCCTGAGATTTTCCGTCACCCATCTGCCGATTTCGTCCGGGCCTCTCCAATCTGGGACAGCAGCTCCCGCGCAAACGTCGTCAACGAGTCGTCTCGAGCGCCCATCACCAGAATCCGGTCCCCCGGCGCTGCCAGCTCGAGCAGCCGCCGACCGCAAGCTTCCCGGTCTCCCGGCGCTTCAGCCTGCCCGCCGCGCGTGACGATATCACCGATCAGGTCCCCACTCGATACTGAGCGATCGACTGTGCCCCCAAAATAAACCGGTTCCGGCATCAGCAGCACATCGTCGGGGCCCAGATTCTCGACGAAGCAATCCACGAACTCGCGGCGCATCTTCTTCAATGGGCCAAAGCCATGCGGCTGAAACATCACGAGGATGCGCCCCGGAAACTGCTTCACTGTGCGCAGCGTCGCGGCGATCTTGTCGGGGTTGTGCCCGAAGTCATCGATGACCGTCACGCCATTTGCGGTGCCGACAATATCGAACCGGCGTGCAATGCCCGCAAATGAACCAAGAGCTTCGGCCGCTGTCTTCAGGGACACGCCGCAAGCCATCGATGCTGCAATCGCCGCAAGCGCGTTGGAAACATTGTGCCGGCCCGGCGTTGCGAGCCGGATCGGACAGGCTTCATTGCGCCTTCGATCACGCACCACAAAGGAGATGCTGGCCGGCCCGGCCTCGACGGACTCTGCGATGAGATCGGCAGTAGAATCGTCAAGGCTGTAGGTTACGGCCTCGGGGTTCGCGCGCGCCATACGCGCCGTCTCCGGATTGTCCAGGTTCAGCACAACGGTTTCGGCGTGTGCGGCAAAGCCGTCAAACAGGGCACGCAATTCGTCCATGGACTTGTGGTCCAGCGAAATGTTGGACACGACTGCCACACGTGGCCGATAGGCTGCAATCGAGCCGTCGCTTTCGTCCACCTCGCTGACGAAGATCCCGCTGGTGCCAACAAGTGAGCTGGCGAACAGCGCCTCCGGCGTCTGGAAATTCTTCATCACGGCGCCATTCATCACCGTCGGACTCTTTCCAGCCTGATGCAGGATCCAGCTGATCATACCCGTCGTCGAAGACTTGCCGCTGGTTCCGGCCACGCCCACGCTGCACTCGGCGGCATTGAAGAGCGAGGAGAGAAGGTCGGCGCGGCTAAGACGCCTGGCGCCCACGCGAATCGCAGCCGCAATGTCCGGGACGGTGTCCTCAATTGCAGCAGAGGCCACGACAATCTGGTCGGGGCCGTCCAGTCCACTTCCGTCCTGAGGATGGAGCCGGATACCCCGGCTGCGCAAATAGTCGAACTTGGCCGGCGTCCGCCCCTGATCCAGCGACCGGTCGGACCCTTCGACCCTATTGCCCTGATCGAGCAGGATCAGGGCGAGCGGCAGCATGCCGCTGCCCCCGATGCCGCAGAAGAAGTAGCGATTGTGATTCGTCATGAACTTCACTCTAACAGCGATTGGCCGGTTTTTCTAAGATCGTGGCCCGGAGGATCCAATGATTCAACGCAGTAAGAGAATAGGCATTGTTGCGCCCGGCCGGGCCATAGACCGCAGCGTCGCAGCCAAAGTCACCGCACTGGGACGCGAAGCGTACGGCGCGGACCGCCTGGAACTGGTTTTCCATCCACAGTGCTTCCAGCACGCGGGGCACTTTGCCGGCCCGGACGCGATGCGGGCCGACGCATTCGTGGAAACGGCAAACGATCCGGAGATCGATGCCGTCTGGTTCGCACGGGGCGGCTACGGATCTTGCCGTCTCCTGGATATCGCGATCCACCGCCTGGGCCCGGCGGCGCGTCGCAAAACCTATCTGGGATACAGCGACACAGGCAGCTTGTTGGCCAGCCTGTACAAGGACCGGATCGGAACGGTCGCGCATGGCCCGATGCCGTCAGACATCTCCCGGCCAGAAGGCGAACTTGCCATCCGCCGCGCGCTCGATTTTCTTCTGCGCGGCGCCGAGTCGGACGTTCTTGAGGCAACGACGTCCGCGTCGGGGCATTTCGCAGCGTTCAACATCACCGTGCTCGCAAACCTGATCGGAACCCCGTGGGTGCCCGACCTGACCGGTCACATCCTGTTGCTCGAAGATGTGGGCGAGTACCATTACAGTCTGGACCGCATGCTGTTCAACATCACATCGAGCCTCGAAATGCGCGGCCTGGCGGGCCTTCGGCTCGGGCGCTGCGAACCCATTCCTGAAAATGACGTTGCCTTCGGATCCACGGAGTCCGAGATCGCGGCCCATTGGTGCGAGCGCAATGCCATCCCCTATCTCGGCCGCGCCGATATCGGCCATGACGTCCACAACAAGATTGTGGTTTTCGGCACCAGAAACCCCAACAGTTGATCATCGGCACCGGCGAGGGAGCGGCGTGAGCGACTGCCCCGGTGCAAGTCCCGATCCGAAGTGCTAAGCGCTCGGCGATGCTACGGATATCTGAACTCAAGCTGCCCCTCGATCACGCGCCCGGCGCCCTTCCGGAGGCGCTGGCCCGCCGGCTTGGCGTCGGCCTTGACGACCTGCTGAACTGGTCGGTCTGGAAGCGGGCGCACGATGCCAGGCGGAAGTCGGCCATACTTTCGGTCTACATCGTGGATGTCGAATTACGTGATGAAGCCGACGTCTTGCAGCGTCTGGCTGGCGACATTCATGTCCGCCCCACGCCCGACACGTCCTATCAGCCTGCTGTGCCTCGGTCATCGCCGGGCCGGCATCGCCCGGTCGTCGTCGGCGCAGGACCTTGCGGCCTGTTTGCCGCGCTGATCCTCGCTGAACTTGGGCTGCGCCCGATCATCCTCGACCGGGGAAAGCTTGTCAGGGAACGGACCAAGGACACGTGGGGTCTGTGGCGGCGGAGCGAACTCAATCCGGAATCGAATGTCCAGTTTGGCGAAGGCGGCGCTGGCACCTTTTCGGACGGCAAGCTCTACAGCCAGATCAAGGACCCGCGATTTCTCAGCCGCAAGGTGCTGGGTGAATTTGTTGCGGCCGGCGCGCCCCCCGAAATCCTGACCGAAGCCCATCCTCACATCGGGACATTCCGGCTCGTGACCATGGTTGAAAACATGAGAGCCAAGATCGAGTCGCTGGGAGGCGAGTATCGTTTCCAGCAGGGTGCTGTCAGTCTAATGCGAACCCGTCTCCGCTATTCGCGGGTCAGCAGGTGCTACACAACGAGAAGTTCCCGCCATTCGCGAAGGGCGGCGTCTCGTAACGATTTGAAGCCAGCCCTCCTCTCGATGTTTCTCTGGTGATTGAAATGGTTGTGTACAGACGAATGCACTGAAGCGAATTTCTGAAGACTTCGCATTCGCCTGAAACGCGACATTGCCCGCTCTCGTCGGCGAAACGGCTGGTGGGAATTTTCGGCGCGATTGTTTGAGTGCCGGCTTGTCTCCTGGCGTCCCTCGTTCCCGATCACCTTCATCGCTGCGTGATAGGAGGGGCACTTGTCAGTCACCAAGACTTCCGGGTTTCCATGGCGTTTCATGGCTTTTCTGAGGAATTTCAGCGCTGCAGCCTTGTCGCGCTTCTTTGTGACGTAAGCTTCCAGAACCTCCCCTTCGTGGTCGACTGCGCGCCACAGATAGTGCGTCTCGCCGCGGATCTTCACAAAGACCTCATCCAGATGCCAGCGCCACTGCGGCACCTGGCGCATCGCTTCTGATCTCCGTTTACGGATCTTACTCGCGAAATAGGTTCCGAAACGATCCACCCAGAGGCGGACACTTTCGTGGCAAACATCTATCCCTCGCTCATGCAGGAGGTCTTCGACATTCCTCAATGACAGCGGAAATCGAACGTACATCATCACGCCAAGCTGGATGATCTCGGGTGAAGTCTTGAAGTAGCGAAACGGATTTTGGGCCATATCCTGAGACTACGCCGCTCGAATTGCCTTCTCAAGGTCGGTTCCGCTGACAATGCCCGTCCAGGTGCCAGCGCCATTGGTTCACTCGGCGCATCGCCTCGGATCTCCGCTTACGGATCTTATTTGCGAAATAGCTGCCGAAGCGATCAACCCAGAGACGGACGCTTTCGTGACAAACATCTACACCACGTTCGTGAAGCAGGTCCTCTACGTTTCGAAGGGAAAGAGGAAATCGGACATACATCAGCACGCCAAGCTGGATGATCTCGGGCGAGGTCTTGAAGTACCGGAACGGGTTCTTGGCCATTTTTCAAGGCTAACCGCCCTGCCCGGCCGTCTCAAGCCCAGTTCCGCTGACATCGCCCTCAGGCCATCAGAGCAGCTATCGCCATCGTCTCAAGCCTATTCCTGCGCGCTTCGCTGTCCGCAGGATAAAGGTAAGCAGAAGAACTGATGAGGCCCTGAAAGACGTTCGAGCAGATATATCTTGCCTCTGACCTTGAAAGTTCAGGACGCACATTCAGGAGGAGGTTGACTTCGACTTCCCTGAACCGGCGCTGCTCGTTCAGGAAACCGGGCCGATACCATTCGGGAACATTGCTGACCTCCCGGACGGTGACAGCCATCGCGTCACGCACCTCTCCTGCAAAGCGGATATAGCATCGGACATGTGCTGCGAGAATTTCTTCGTTCGAGAGCCCGTCAGTATCTATACTGGCAATCGCTTCCTGGGCCACGCGGCTGCCGAATTCGAGGATTGCGATCAGGATCGCGGCCTTGTCCTTGAAGTACTTGTACATGGCCGGCCCGCTCATCCCTGAAGCGGTTCCGATTTCATCCATACTGACGGCATGATAGCCCTGCTCACGAAACAGGCGCGCTGCGGTTGCGAGAATATGGTCCTTGCGCTCCTGGATCTTGCGAGCCCGAAGGCCAGGCGGCTTTCGGTCAGAGGGACCTGAAGAATCGGCGGGCATATGTCGCAGCTCCGTAGTGTCGCCAGACACACGCCGGCCTGATCAACTAATAGCTCAGCCTATCAGTTCAGGGGCAGATTAGAAACCCGCCGCAGACCGGGACGACCTAACTCTCAATCAACTGCTGCCGGAGGACGCGTTTGAGGATCTTGCCGGTCTCATTCTTTGGCAAGTCCTCTTCCGTCACGCGAATAACCGACGGCACCTTGAACCGGGCCAGCCGCCCGGCTGCGAAGCTTCCGATCTCCTCGCCTGACACCCGTGCGCCGGGGCGAACCTGGACCGCTGCGGCAACGATCTCTCCAAGGATCTGGTCTGGCAAGCCAAAGACCGCCACCGCCAGCACGTCGCGGTGCGCCAGGATCGCATCCTCGACTTCGATACTGTAGACATTCTCGCCGCCGCGTATGACCATGTCCTTCGCGCGGTCGAGAATGGTTATCCGGCCTTCCGCATCGCGGCTGGCAATGTCTCCTGAATGGAACCAGCCTTCCCTGAACGTCGCGTCTGTCGCGGCCGGATCATTCCAATAGGCTTGCAGGACGGACGGCCCGCGCAGGCAGAGTTCGCCCGGAGCGCCGAGACCCACCTCCGATCCGGTCTCATCAACACATTTTACGTCGATGACCGGCGCCGGGACGCCGACGCTCGCGGGAAAGAGGGCAAAGTCCAGCCCGCCATTGAAGGTGCAGCCTCCGCTGGTCTCGGTTGCGCCACAACCCGTTGCCGGAACGATGTGGGGCAGTTTTCCGCGGATGCGGGCATGCAGTTCGGGCCCTGCGGCGGCGCCGCCGATCGCCATGGACGCCAGGCTGCTGAGATCATGACTGTCGAAGGCCGGATGCTCGAGCAATTGCCAGGCCATGGTCGGCACCGCGCCGAAGCCGTTGATGCCCAAGGTCTCGATAAGATCCAACGCCCGGCCGGCATCCCACTTGTACATCAGCACAAGGCATCCCCCGCCCGCCATTGTCGCAGCGAGGCCGGAATTGCAGCCGCCGACATGGAAGAGCGGGCCACCCGACAGATAGACCGGCGGCGGGCGAGAGGGGTCGGGAACAAGATGCTCGCCCGTCCGGCGCATATGGGACAGGGCGACATTGAAGGCGCCGCTGACGATACAGGTTATCGCATTGCGATGGGTCCCGACGGCGCCTTTGGGCTTTCCGGTGGTTCCCGACGTGTAGAGGATGGTTGCCGGGTCGTCCGGCAGGACCTGCGGATCTGGAGGAAGCGGCGCCCCCCGGAACGCGGCAACGAGGTCATCGAATGCGGCCATGCCGGCGGGCCGAGTGGTGGACCTCGTCATCACGGTGCCGGCCAGTGCCAGCTCGCCCTGGTGCGGCGCAAGCCTTTCAGCGCGCTCTTCGTCTGCAACGACAATACAGGCGCCGGAATGCTGGATGACATAGGTCATTTCAGGGCCGGTGCCCCAGGCATTCACCGGCACGACCACAGCGCCAAGGATGATAATGGCCCAGTAGGCGACCGCCCATTCCGGGAAGTTGCGCATGCAGATGGCGACGCGGTCGCCTTTGGTGACGCCAAAGCGCGCCTGAAGCGCGCATGCGAAGGCCGAGGCGTCTTCGAGTAGCTGCGTGTAGGACAAGGCCTCGCTCTCAAATCGCAGATAGGTCCGCCCCGTCCAATGGCGCGCATTGAAGAAGACCTCGCGCAGGCTGGCCGGCGCCTGTTCAAACACCCGCATACGCTGACCGGAGACAGTGCATTCGCGCATGGCGAAGGGCGCGCCTGGCGCCGTCAGCCGACGAAGCGCTTCGGGCAATGAAACGGCTGGCTGGTCCGGCATCGACATCTCCTGTTGACCACTTCTTTATCGCCGTGCGCGCGTCATGAGGTCGAGCGCCAAACTTGCGACTTCACCCGGCAGATGGCCCGCCGGCAAGGGCCGAGGCAGCGCAACGCCGTGAGCTTCCCGGTGCAGGGCGGCCTGCGTGATGCAGGCAAGGCGCAGAAGGCAAAGCGCTTGATACGGGCTAAGGTCGGGGAGCTGGCGCTCGCCGGCCTCCTCGCAATAAGCTACGAGGAACTCCTCTTCTGTGGGTATACGCCCGGCTGTTGGATCCGAACGGCGCGCCGACTGTGAGGCCTTCGACAGCGGCCACCTCGTCGGTTGCGTTGGTCACGAAGAGATCCAGGCTGACGCCTTCATCAGGCCAGGCAAGGCCAGCCCTCAGATTCAGGATCGAGTAGCCATCCTGTGAAATGACTTCGTCATTAAACGGATTGAAATAGACCTTGGACTGGTATCGAAGGTCAGCGCCAAATGACAGATCCACTTCATCGGAGACGGGCGTGAGGTAGTCCGCCGACAGCGATCCGGTCCATTTTGGCGCGTTGACGAGACGATTGCCGGACAGATCGATCAACGGCGTCGCGCGGAAGATAAACTCCTTGTAGGTGGCATCGAGATACCCACCGGACGCCCTGATATTCAGCCCGCGGACCGGCGCTGCCGCGATCTCAATCTCGGCGCCTTTGATCTCGGCGGTCGCGGCATTGGATAGGATTTGGGTCGCGTCCCGGAAGACCGCTACCTGGAGGTCCTTATAGTCCATAAAGAAGACCGCGACATTTGCCTGGAGGCGGCGGTCGAACCATTGCGTCTTTGCGCCCGCCTCATAGGAGTCGACAAATTCCGGATCAACCGGTGTACTCACGGCCGTCAGGTTGGAAAAGGCAGCGCTATTAAAGTTGCCGCTTTTGAAACCCCGCGAATAGCTGAGGTAATAGAGCTGCTGATCGTTCGGCTTGTAATCGAGTACGAGACGGCCGGATAGATTGTCCCAGCTTTTCTCCACGGTCAGGAAATCGAAACCGCGCGGGAACAGTCCGCCGCGAACCGACGGGGCGGCTGTCACGAATATGATCGACTCACCGGAGAACTCGCGAGTCTCATCGGAGTAGCGCAGCCCGCCGGTCAAATTGATCTTGTCTGTGAGCGACCAGGTCGCATCCCCGAAAATTGCGACGCTGTCATTAGTCTGCTTCCACGGGTAGTCGATCGTGTTCGCAATTGGCAGGCCGACGATCCCCAGCGCCGCAAAGCCTGGCGTATTCGGGAAAGTCGTGAAGGTGATGTAGCCCGGCGGAAGCGGCACCCCGTTTGGATTGAGGACACAGGGCTGCGGATCAAGCGTGCAGTGGAAGAATTCCAGGTAGAACTCCGAATCAAACTCCTCATGCACATATTGTCCGCCGACAGACCAGCGAACCGGTCCGCTCTCACCGGACAGGCGCAGCTCCTGGCTTCCGGCCCAGGCATCGGTGTCGTACTTGATCTCGACGAGGGAGCCGGGACCGTTGTCCCCGTCGTCCAGGTTGTCGCGGGTCACTTCAAGCCAGGAGCTGATGGAGTTCAGCTCGCCGAAAGGTGTATCGACGGAAGCAATCAGGTTCACACCGGATTGCGTGATCTCATCAAAGGCCGCAACGTTGCGGCTGGTTTGGCGAAACCCGGGAGACGTGTTTCCGAGAATGTCAGTGCCGCCCGGCAGCGGGCCTTCAAGCCTGCGGGCTCCGCTATCGCCTTCACTCACCCCGTAAAACGCCTGCAGCAGCACATCGACGCTGTCTGATGGATTGTAACGCAGTTGGCCACGGAACGCAGAGGCATCTAGGAACATCCCCTCCTTGCTGGTGACCGGATTTCCGAGATAGCCGTCCTGGTCGCGCAGGACACCGCTGAACCGCGCGGTCAGGTCTTCGCCGAGCGGGACATTGAACGCTGTCTCAACTTCCCGCCGGCCATAGTTGCCATAAGTCGCGCTGACATAGTTGTTGCTGCCTGATGACTCAGGTTTTCGCGTCACATATTTGATTGCGCCGCCATTGGTATTCTTGCCATAGAGCGTGCCTTGCGGCCCGCGCAGCACTTCGACTCGGTCGATGTCGAACAGCTGGAAGTTCTGCCCGATTGCAAGGCCTATATAGACATCATCGATATAGGTGCCGACGCCTGGGTTGAGGCTCGGGACAAAATCATTCGTACCGATACCGCGAAGCGTGACTTTCGGGACAGCTGCGAAATTCCCACTGACGCGAAGATTGGGCACCAGCGCAGGAAGATCGTTTGCTTCTGATATCCGGCTCGCGACGAGGCTCTCGCCGCCGATGACGGTCGTGGCAATTGGCACATCCTGGAGCCGCTCGGTGCGTCGCTGCGCGGTGACCACGACTTCCTGAAGCCTGTAATCGTTCTCTTCATCTTCGGTATTGGCAGCGACAGCGTCCTGCGCCTGCCCGGGCTGGGCCATGACGAGCGCTGCCGCGCAAACGGCAAGATGCAGGGCGAGTATTCTGTTGACTGGCTTCATTGTCTTCCTCCCGTTCGCAGGTCGAGGCTGTCTTCCGGTCCTCTGAACGACCAGCCGCTCGACTCATATCGTGAACGATCGTTATCAGTTTGCATCTTGCTTTGCAACACAAAAATGATAACGATTGTTATCAGTTTGGATCCTGATCCCACAAAGGAAACTGACCCTTGCGCGCCATGACACCGCCGCCAGATGCCACAAACTTCACGGCACGCCCGTATTGGCCTGCGATTCAGGGACGAGGCATCGATGACTGAAACACGCACCCACAGGGTCGCTTCTCCTGCCGCAGGGCCTCCAGCCTCCGGAGCATATCCCTATCTCGTCGTTTTCGTGCTTGCAGTTGCCTATATGCTGAACTTCGTGGACCGGCAGCTCCTGTCGATTCTGGTGGAGCCCATCAAGGCGGATCTCGGGCTTAACGACACGCAGATCGGCCTCCTGACCGGACTGATGTTTGCGCTTTTCTATACGTTTTTCGGGATTCCGGTCGCTCTGATCGCCGATCGTAGCCACCGCGTCCGCCTGATTGCGCTGTCCTGTGCGGTCTGGAGCCTGTTCACGGCTCTCTCGGGATTTGCTAAGGGGTTTGCGAGCCTGGCGGCGGCCCGCATCGGCGTCGGGATCGGTGAGGCCGGGTGCTCACCGCCTTCATATTCTCTGATCTCTGACTATTTTCCCCCTAACCGGCGCGGTAGGGCTCTGGCGCTCTATGTCCTTGGTATCCCGGCCGGCAGTTTCGTCGGTGTCGCGCTCGGCGGCTGGATTGCCGACGCGTTTGGATGGCGCGCCGCCTTTTTCATTCTCGGTGGCGCCGGGCTTGTTTTCGCCCCGATACTCCTCACGGTCGTACGCGAACCGGCGCGTGGACGCCTCGACGAGACGGCCGGGCCAGAGACGCCCCAGCGCGGCAGCGTCTTTGAAACGCTGGCCTATTTCTGGCGATCACCGGTCTTTGTACTGACGGGTAGCCAAGTTCATCCATGATCACGAAGTCGAGCCGGGTAAGGTAATCGGCGAGAGGGCCCTGTTTGCCGCTGCGGGCCTCGGTCTCGAGCTTGTTGACGAGATCGACCGTGTTGAAGAAGCGGCCGCGCGTGCCGCTGCGAATGAGTGCGCGCGCGATGGCGATCGCGAGATGGGTCTTGCCTGTACCGGTGCCGC
>JBGSKU010000192.1:0-5705 GCA_041741055.1 Hyphomonas sp. | reverse complement strand
GCACCGTGCTCAGGCGCGTGCCGAGCCCGCCGGTTTCCTCTTCCGCGACGCGCGCAAGCCCGGAATCGATGACAATGCGCACACCTTCGATCGTGAGCGCGCTTTCCGCCAGATCGGTTGCGAGCACCACCTTGCGCTTCCCGTCCGGAGCGGGGGAAACGGCCGCATCCTGCTCTGCCGGTGACAAAGCGCCAAACAAGGGCGCGATGAGAACGTCCGGCCCGAGATCGGACAAGGCGTCTGCCGTGCGGTGGATCTCCCGCGCCCCGGGCAGAAAGGCCAGGATGGAACCTTGCTGTTCACGCAGCGCCTGCCGGATGGCTTTCGGCATCCGGTCTTCGATCCGGTCATTGGACCGTCCGAGATAACGCGTTTCGACCGGATATTGCCGGCCTTCACTTTCGATGACCGGCGCGCTGATTGCCCGGGCCACGGAACCGGTATCAAGCGTGGCCGACATGATCAGTATCCGGAGGTCTTCACGCAGGGCGCCCTGGGCCTCCAGGGCAAGCGCAAGGCCCAGATCGGAATTGAGGCGCCGCTCGTGGAATTCGTCGAAGAGGACTGCGCCGACATCCTTCAGCTCGGGATCGTTCAGGATGCGCCGCGTGAACAGGCCGTCCGTGATCACCTCGATACGCGTGGCCGCCGACACTTTGCGGTCCACCCGCGTCGTCAGACCCACTGTCTGGCCAAGCCGCTCACCAAGGCTTGATGCCATCCGCTCCGCCGCCATACGGGCTGCGATCCGGCGCGGCTCGAGCATCAGGATACGCCCTGAAATTACCCCTGCGCTGCCTAGCAAACCGGCAAGTGCGAGGGGCACCCGGGTGGTCTTGCCCGCCCCCGGCGGCGCCGCCAGCACGAGCCGGTTGCCGGCGCCCAGCGCTTCAAGGATCGCCGGCAGGACGTCATCAATCGGAAGGGGCGCAGACGCTGGTTTCATCGACGTTGGCATAGGGCGCCTCGGGCCCGGCTGGCAAGGATCGCCCCGCCCATGGTTGCCTTGAGCCGATCACCCCCCTACGGTTCGTGCCTCTAATCTGCGGGAGTGATGGATGAAGTTCTGGTTCGGGATCGACTTGTGGAAGCGCGTGCTCATGGGCCTCGTGCTGGGCGCCGTCCTGGGCCTGGTGCTTCGCCAGACGCTCGGCACAGACGCCGCCGCTGCCAACGTCAATGCCTGGGCCAAGCCGATCGGGGATGCCTTCATCAGCCTGATCAAGATGCTCGTGGTGCCGCTGATCTTCACAACGCTGGTCTCCGGCGTGCTGGCGATGGGCGATCCCAAGAAACTCGGCAGTCTGGGCGGCCGCGCGCTCGCCATGTATATGGGCACCACGGTGATTGCGATCAGCTTCGGCCTTCTGATCGGCACCTTGATCCAGCCCGGCGCCGGCTTTGACACGACCATGGCCAGCCCGGCCGATCTTGAATCGACGCGCGCCAAACTGGCTGCCAACCCGCCGGCCGGCAGCGTCGGCGAACAGCTGATGCGTACCCTTCTGTCGATCATCCCTGACAATCCGGTCGCGGCCCTCGCCAAGGGCGACGTGCTCCAGATCATTTTCTTCGCCATCCTGCTCGGCATCGGCATCCTCTTGTCTGGCGAAGTGGGCAAGCCGCTTGAGAACATCTTCAACAGCGCGTCCGAGGCGGTCATGAAGATGACGCTGATTGTCATGGAAACAGCGCCGGTCGGCGTATTCGCGTTGATGGCGTGGGTGCTCGGCCAGTACGGCCTTGGCGTTCTGACCGTGCTCGGCAAGATGACGGCATCACTCTACATCGCCTGCGCGCTGCACATGCTGTTCACCTACGGGTTCATCATCAAAGGCATTCTCAGGCTGCCGATCCTGGCCTTTTTCCGCGGCGCGGTGGATGCACAGGCGCTGGCCTTCTCGACCTCCTCATCGAACGCCACGCTGCCAATGACGATCTCCTGCGCGACCAAGAACCTTGGCATCGGCAAGCCTGTCGCGTCGTCCGTCCTGCCGCTGGGTGCGACGATCAATATGGACGGCACGGCGCTCTATCAGGGCCTCATCGCCCTGTTCGCGGTTCAGGCCCTCGGCATACCCGTCACCGCGAGCATGTATGTGACCATCATCCTCATGGCGACGCTGGTATCGATCGGCACCGCGGGCGTGCCGTCGGTCAGCCTGCTTCTTGCGACGACAACGCTCGGTATCGTGGGCGCCACGCCGGAACAGACCGTTCTGATCATCGCCCTGCTGTTCCCGTTCGACCGGATCCTCGACATGATGCGCACGGTGACAAACGTCACGGGCGACCTGGCCGTCGCCACTTCTGTCGCAAAATGGGAAGGCGAGTTGGACGAAGACGTGTTCCGGGCGCCCGACCGGGTCTGATCCGCACGCTGCTCCTAGATCGAGGCGCCTTCGGGGTGGTGGACGCTGTGTGAAACGGTGGCCGGCACCTGCGCAGGCAACCAGCACGTAACCTCCAGCCCGCCACCATCGACCGGCTTCATACCGACCGTGCCGCCATGCAGATGGATGAAGTGCTTCACCAGCGCCAGGCCGAGACCGGCGCCGCGCTGGTCTCCGGAGACGAAGCTGTCGAAGCTGGTGGCGCGCTTGTCTGCCTCAAGGCCGACACCATTGTCCCGTACACTGAGGGTCACCATGTCGCCCACACGCTGGGCCGACACGACAACTTCGCCGCCGGCTTCAGTGAAGCGCAGCGAATTGGACACGAGATTGAACAGCACCTGTTTGATCCGGCGCGCATCGGCACGGATCGTGCCCAGCTTGCCAAGGATCTCCGACCGCACGGACACTTCGGTGTCTTCGGCCTTGGAGACGACCATCTCGATACCTTCGGTGATCAGGTCATCCAGATTGACTGTATCGAGATCGAGATCCATGCGGCCTGCCTCGATCAGGGCGAGGTCGAGAATGTTCTCGATCAGCTTGTTGAGGTGATCGGACGCCGACAGGATTGCGCGGACGTGATCGGTCTGGCGCTCGGTCAGAAGTCCGTTGCGCTGCGTTTCCAGCAGCTCGGCATAGCCGAAGATCGTCGTCAGCGGCGAACGCAGCTGATAGCTGACATTGCGCACGAACTCGGTCTTCAGCCGGTCGGCCGCCTCGAAGGCTTCGGCGCGGTCGCGCAGGGCAGACTCGACACGGCGCGTAGCAGTGACGTCAGCAAAAGCGATCAGCGTGTTGCCGTCAGGCAGCGGGTTGGTGATGTAGGTCAGCAGCGAGCCATCGGAGCGGCGCATCTCGCCGGTTGTGGCCTGACGCGCAGGCGCCGAAGGGTCGGTGATATGCACCTTCATCGCTTCCCAGATTTCCGCATCGTGGAACAAGGGAACACAGGCCTTGACGACATCGTCATAGTCCGGCGTGTCCTTCAGGACATCCGGCGGAATATCCCACACCCGCTCGAAGGCGCGGTTGTGCAGGCGCAGCCGGCCGTCGCTGCCGAACACGGCCACCGCCTCGTGCAGGTTGTCGAGCGTCGACCGCTGCGTCTTGATCAGCGCATTGAAGCGCGTCTGCAAGTCGAGCTGGACTGTAATGTCCTTGAACAGAAGAAGCAGGCCGCCCATCGGGTGGCGCTGGCGCGTCACCGAAAGCGTGCGCCCATCCGGCAGCGGCCACTTGTCTTCCTTGGTACCGTCGAGGTCGAGGTAGTAGGAAATCTCCTCGGCGCGCCACTCGGCATAGTTCGGCCGGCCCGGCAGCTTGCGGCGCTCGCGCAGGCGGTCCAGCAGCTGGCCATGCGTCGGGCGGTCCAGAAGGAAGGCTTCTTCAAGGTCCCACATGTCGCGGAACGCCTTGTTGTAGAACGTCAGCTTGCGGTCTGCGCTGAAGATTGCCACCGCATCGGCCACATGGTTCAGCGTTTCATCGTGGGCCTTGACGTGGCGGTTCAGCTCTTCGCGCGCGTTCTCTTGCGCGGTGACGTCGAATGCCATCGCCCCCGCCCCGCCCGAGAGCGGGAATGTCAGCACACGCATCGCGCGGCGATCACCCTTGATGACGATGTGGCGCGTCTCGTCGTGCTCCTGACCATCGGAGATCGTCTTTCGCGCCTGTTCGGCAACGGCCTGGTCCAGCATCGCCTGCTCTTCCAGCAGGCGGTCGAGGCTTGAGACATCGACGGCAGCCAGATAGGCCGGGTTGGCCCATTGCAGCCGGCCCATGCCCGACACGCGCCAGGCCGGGAACGGTGCCTTGCGCAGCATGTCGAGAAACGCTGTCGGGTCGCGGGCGATGACCTGGCGCGCCTCTTCGAATTTTCCGCGCGCCGAGCTTTCCTCCAGTCCCTTGATGGTCGAGTCGGTGACCCAGACGACGGCGCGGGCGCCCGCCGTGCGGCCGTCAGCCTCCAGGAACCGGCCGGATGGCCCGATGATGGTCAGCGAGAACGGATGGCCCTGCTCGCGCAGCTCGCGCAGCCGGATACGCAGTGTCGTGTCCTGCCCCGCAGAATCGCGCGCCTCCAGATCGGCAATGCCTTCGACGATACGAACGGTCGGATTTTCGGAAATGGCGGCATCGGTAAAGCTGAGCAGGCCGGCCAGTGCGACAGACGATCCGAAGACGTCCGGCGGCGTGATTTCGTCGCCTTCAACCTCCAGCGCTTCGCCCTGCCAGACCAGGATCACGCCCGGATGAGCGCCGAGCACCGATTTCAGCGCCGCATTCTCCGTCTCGCGTTCGCCCGCAAGGTCCCGGTAACGTTTGGCGGTGCCGCGCGCACCGTCCGAAACCCGCAATGCCCAGAGCAGCGCTCCGAGCGCCAACATGGCGGTGCCAACCGCCATGATCACCGGCACTTGTTCAGGATTCATCGGACCGTCGCCTTTCCATGCCCGCGCCATGCGCCAGCACGCGCACGACTCGGACAAGTTTATACTGGTTAACGATTGACGTCGCGACCGTTAAGGCAGGGTTAATTCTCGGCCTGCGAGGCTGTACTCAACCCGGTTCCGGCGCTGCTGCAGACTGTTGCAAATGCGCCACACCCGCTTAGGGTAACCAACGGCAAGCCTGAGGAGTCCCCGTTCCATGCGTCGCAATTTGCTGCCAATCCTTGCTGCTGCTGCCCTGTTTGCAGCGCTTCCGGTCAATGCACAGGCCGAAGACGGCACCGATGATCTGGTGCGCCTGCCCGGACAGGGACTCGTCAAGCCTGATACTCCCGCCGCCCACCGCAAACTGGACCGGCTGGTGCCCGGCGGCGGTCTGTTTGCCAGTTTCGATGCCGATTCCGACGGGCGCATATCCGCAGATGAACTCGCCGTCGGCACCCGCGCGGCCTTTCTGGAAGCTGACGCGAACGGCGATGGCCAGCTTGGCGCGCTGGAGCAGCAGGATTGGGCTGCAAAGCTTCCCACCCGCGACGATACGTTGACCAATCCGGTCCGATTTGACCCGAATCTGGACCGGGTCGTGACCTTCGAGGAGTTCGAAGGCGTAATCGTGCAACTGGCTGCCAACTATCAGGACGATGATGGCGTCATTGAAATGGCCCGCCTATCCGCGCCCGAGCCCCGGCCCGAGCGTGGCGAGGACCGCCGTCCCCCCGGTCCACCCCCTGGCAATTCCGGCAGCCGTGTCGCCGCCGACTGGCGCTGAGCCCCGCTTGACAGGGCGGGCCAGTCAGGCGACCCCGCTGGCCACATGACCCACCCCACATTTCCCAAGCCGCGCGGCAAGCTCATCCCC
>JBGSKU010000191.1:0-22380 GCA_041741055.1 Hyphomonas sp. | reverse complement strand
TCGGTGCCGAAGACGGCCGCGCTGGTGAACCCGAACCGGCCCGATTGCAACTCAGGGCAGGGCCATCTGGCCGCCGCCGGTGTCGTATTCGTGTTCGTCGCGGCCATGAACCGGCTTGCCCGCGAGCGCGGCATCGCGCCGCCGAACGGCCTGCCGGATATCCTGCCGCTGCTGGACCTCTGCGCCCTCGGCACCCTGTGCGACATGGCGCCCCTGAGAGGCGTCAACCGCGCCTTCGTGCGTCAGGGGCTCAACATGATGGCCCGCGACCAGAATCCGGGCCTGCGTGCCCTCGCGGATGTCTCCGGCATCGGCAAGATCGAAACCGTTTATCACGCGACGTTCCTGCTGGGCCCGCGACTGAATGCTGGCGGCCGTGTGGGCGACCCCTGGCTCGCAGCCAAGCTGTTGGCCACCGACGATAGGCAGGAAGCCATTGAACTGGCGGAACGTCTCCATGGGCTCAACGACGAACGAAAGGCGCTGGAAGCGGCCATTCTCGATGCGGCTACGGCGCAGGCCGAGCGGGCGCTCGCCGAACGGCCTGACCGCGGCATCCTGATCGCCGCCGGCGAAGGCTGGCACCCCGGCGTTATCGGCATCGTGGCGGGCCGGCTCAAGGACCGGTTCCACCTGCCCAGCATTGTCATTGGTTGGGGCGATGGACTCGGCCCGGTCGCCAAAGGTTCGGGCCGCTCGGTCACAGGCGTCAATCTTGGCGCCGCCATTTCGGAGGCTGCCCGCCAGGGCGTGGTCCTCTCCGGCGGTGGGCATGCCATGGCCGCCGGTCTCAGCCTCGATCCGGAACAGATTCCGGCCTTTGATGCCTGGATGCTGGACCACATGTCCGCCTTTGCGGCCGAACGCGATGCCGCGCTCGACCTCGAGATCGACGCGCTCGTCGCACCCGGCGCCGCCACAGTCCAGCTCGTGTCCGGCATCGCCTCGCTCGGTCCCTTCGGCGTCGGTGCGCCGGAGCCTGTGTTCATGCTGCAGGATGTCAGTGTCACCGGCGTGCGCCGCGTCGGCACCCAGCATCTGCGTTACACGATCGAGGATTCCAGCGGCAGGCTCGAAGCCATTGCTTGGCGCGCCGAAGGCACCCCCATCGGCGATGCCCTGCGTCAGGGAGGGCGGCTCAGCGTGGCCGGGCGATTGAAGGCCGACAACTGGAATGGCCGCGACAGGGTACAGCTCGAAACCCTCGACCTGACGCGCCTGTGAACATTCTTCGGCAAACGCTGTGAGGTGGGTTGCTCTGTATTGAATCAGTCGCTATATCGCGCCTCTCGAACCGGTGCGGTCCCTTCGTCTATCGGTTAGGACGTCAGGTTTTCAACCTGAAAAGAGGGGTTCGACTCCCCTAGGGACTGCCAGGTTTTCTGCCTTCATTTCGCCGTATCTCCCCCCGAATGAGAAACCGAATCACTTCGGCTCGTGAACTTTGCGTGACAAGCGCGAATTCGCGGATTAGTTTTCGCCTCTGGGGAATGTGGGTTGATGAACAAGAGCGTGGCAAGAAGCGAACCAGAACCGCCGGCGGCTGAGCCTGTTGTCCGCGTGATCGGACATGTGAAATGGTTCGACAGCGCGAAGGGGTATGGATTTATCGTTGTGGAATCAACGTCGGATGCGGCGCTCACCGGCGACGTGATGCTGCACATCTCCTGCCTGCGCGACTATGGCGAAACCTTCGCAGATGAAGGGGCCAAGATCGTCTGCGATGCGGTGCGCCGTCCGCGCGGCTGGCAGACCGCCCACATCATCGAGATGGAACGCCCGCGCGCCACCGTTGCCAAGGAGCGCGGTGAACAGCTGGCCTTCGAACCTGTCACTCTCAAATGGTTCAATCGGGCCAAAGGTTATGGATTCGTGCGGCGCGATGGGCAGGATGACGACATCTTCATCCATGCGGTTGCGCTTCGGAAAGCCGGCTTCGACGATGTCGAACCGGGCGTGCTGCTGGATGTGATCATCGAGTCTGGCGCCAAGGGAACGCATGTCATCTCGGTGCGCCCGCGTCGCTGAACAGCGTCTGGCGCTTGCCGCCCGCGAATTGCACCTTTATTCCTCGCAGTATGACCCGTCACATCCTTTCCTTTTTCGCCGCTCTGGCTTTTATGGGCCAGCTTGCATTTGCCCAGCTTGCAGTCACGCCGTTGTCGATCACGTCGGGCGAGACCGTCCACAAGTTCACGGTGGAAATCGCCGACACGCCTGAGTCGATCACCCAGGGCATGATGTTCCGTGAAAGCATGGCGCCGGATTCCGGCATGCTGTTCGATTTTGGCGAAGTGCGCCCGGCCAGCATGTGGATGAAGAACACGCTGATTTCGCTCGACATCCTGTTCATGGATGCCAACGGCAAGATTGTCGCTATCGCGCGCAACGCCGTGCCCGGCTCGCTGCGTTCGCTGGGGCCGGGCGTTCCGGTGCGTGCCGTGCTCGAAATTCCGGGCGGCCGTGCCAAGGAGCTCGGCATCAATCCAGGTGACACGGTTACCCATCCAGTCTTCGGAAGTTCCGGTGGCTGACGCGGCCGTGCCGGTCCGGGACCCGCGTCCCGGTTTTGCGGCCACGCCATCCCGGGGGAAGTTCACCCTTCATAACGGTCCCAGCTACCGCGCGACCGGTGAAGGCGACATCCGCACAGGCCTCTGGGTACTCGACAGGCATTGCAACGGAATGGGCTTCCTGCATGGCGGCATGGCCTGCGCCTTTGCGGACAGCGCGCTCGCCTGGGCGGTCTGGTCTGCCACCGGCAAGATGTCCGTCACCATCAAGCTGACCGTCGAGTTCATGGAAATCGCCCGCGAGGGCGAATGGATCGAAGCTCATCCGGTCGTCACGGCCGTTGATGGCGAGTTCGTCCACGTCACAGCGCGCATCGTGAAGGAAGACGGCGGGCTTGCGGCGCGCGCCGATGCCGTATTCCGCACGGTGCGCCGCAAAGGCTGAGGCGTAACATCGCGCGGCATTTGGTAGGGTGATGTTTCCGCGCTAAAGCTGAGCACAAGCTTGCACATCCTGAACGACCGGAGCGCCGCAGCCATGGAATTTGACGCCTTACTGCTTTCGCGGCTTCAATTCGCTTTCGTGGTTGCCTTCCACATCCTGTTTCCGGCCTTCACGATAGGCCTGGCTGCCTTTCTGGCGGTCTGCGAGGGGCTCTGGCTGCGCACGAAAAACGACGTATTCCGGCGGCTGTACCTGCATTGGGTGAAGATCTTCGCGCTCGCCTTCGCCATGGGCGTCGTCTCCGGCGTGGTGATGAGCTACCAGTTCGGCACCAACTGGAGCGTCTTTTCCGAAATCACCGGCAGCGTGATTGGCCCGCTACTCGGCTATGAAGTTCTCACGGCATTCTTCCTCGAGGCAACCTTTCTGGGCGTAATGCTGTTCGGCTGGAACAAGGTCGGCCGCAAGCTCCACTTCGTAGCCACCTGCGCAGTTGCCATCGGCACCACTATTTCGGCCTTCTGGATACTCTCAGCCAACAGTTGGATGCAGACGCCCGCCGGTTTTGCGATCGATCCGGATACCGGCAACTTCTATGCGGTCGACTGGATGAAGGTCATCTTCAACCCCAGCTTTCCCAGCCGCCTGATGCACATGCTGCTGGCCGCTTACACTACAACTGCCGCAGTCGTGCTCGCGGCGGGCGCATGGCAGGTCCTGAAGGGGCGCACGACCGAGCCCACGCGCTGGCAGATGCGCATGGCGGCGGGCACCCTCGCGCTGGTCATGCCGGTGCAGATTTTCGCCGGCCATTGGTCGGGCGAAGTGGCGCACAAGCACCAGCCCGCCAAGGTCGCCTCCATCGAAGGCTGGTGCACATCAGCGTCGGTACAGGGCACCGTGCTGGTCGCCTGGCCGGACAATTCCGAATGCGGACATTCCGGCATCACGGTCCCGGGGACGAGCCCTTACCTGTTCCCGAACGTGAAGGATGGCGAAATCCTCCACGGCATCGATGCCTGGCCTGAATCCGAGCGTCCGCCGATGTGGATCGTCTTCTGGGCGTTCCGCATCATGGTGGGCTGCGGCCTCGCGATGTTGGCGATGGGTCTGTGGGGCCTGTTCCTCTGGTGGCGCAAGCGTCTCGACCAGCCCGGCCTGTTTCACATGGCAGCGGTTCCCGCTGGTGGTTTAGGGTTCCTCGCCGTCGTCACCGGCTGGGTCGTCGCGGAAGTCGGGCGCCAGCCTTACACCGTCTACGGTGTCCTGCGCACCGTCGACAGCGTCTCGCCGGTGAGCGCAGGGCAAGTGGCTACCTCGCTCCTGGTCTTCATGGTCGTTTATGCAATCATTTTCACCGCCGGGGTGGTCTACATGGCGCGCATCGCCACTCGCGGCTTTGACGACAAGCCGCCCGGCGCCTCCGGCAAGGAGCGCCGAGCGCCCGGTACACCGCTCGGAGCCGTCGATGAACCGGCCGAGGCGCCGGACGATATCGTGGCAGCGGAATAGGAGACGGACATGGCAATCGACTATCCGCTCATCTGGGCCTTCGTCCTCGCCATCGGCGTGATGATGTACGTGTTGCTGGACGGGTTCGATCTCGGCGTCGGTATGCTGACCATTCGCGCGCGCAGCGAAGAAGAGCGCAACATGATGACCGCCACGATCGAGCCCGTCTGGGACGGCAATGAAACCTGGTTGATCATCGGCGGCGGCGGTCTGTTCGCAGCCTTTCCGACAGCCTACGCCATCATCATGCCCGCCTTCTACCTACCTGTTCTCCTCATGCTGGCGGCGCTCATCTTCCGGGGCGTGGCGTTCGAGTTCCGTCACAAGGCGGTCCGTCCCCTGACGAAAAGCTTCTGGAACGGTGCGTTCGCCGGCGGCTCATTCGCGGCTGCTTTCGCGCAAGGCATCATGCTCGGCGGCATGGTGCAGGGCATTGCGGTTGAGGACGGCGCCTTTGCCGGCGGCGCTTTCGATTGGCTGACGCCCTTTACGTTACTCACCGGTCTATCTGTCCCGGTCGGATATCTGCTGCTCGGTTCCTGCTGGCTGGTGCTCAAGACCGAGGGCGCGATGTTCCTGCGGGCCCGCAAATGGGCGCTCGCTGCGCTGGCGGGCGTATCCTTCTGCTTCTTCGCAGTCAGTCTCGCCACACTCGCCGTCGATGCCTCCATCGGCGAAAGGTGGGGCTTCTCGATGCTGCACATCGACTTTGCCACCCTCCTGCCGCTCTCGCCGGTACCGCTCACCGGTATGGCGCTCTGCGTCTGGCTGGCGCGTGATCTCTGGATGAAGCCGGGCGCCAATGCCGCGCCAGATTGGCGGCCCTTTGTGCTGGCGGCCGGAATCTTCATCACCGGCTATTTCGGCATCGGGCTCAGCCTCTATCCCTATATCGTGCCCTTCGAGTTGACAGTGTGGGAGGCTGCCGCGCGCGACAACGCGCTCGGTTTCATGATGGTCGGCGCGGTCATCATGCTGCCCGTCATCCTGCTCTATACGGCCTACGTGTACAGATTGTTCTGGGGCAAGGTGAAGCCCGGCGACGGCTACCATGCTTGAGCCGGTTGGGCCCGGCGACGACGATCACCAGCCGCTGGTGAAGCGTCTTGGCTGGTTCTTCGGAATCGCGCTGGCGTCGATGCTGGCCGTCGCGGCGATTGCCTATGCACTGCGCGCCGTGCTGTTCATCCATTGATGCCCAGTTCGGCCAGCGCAAAGGCCTTGATCGACTTGTAGTCCGCCTTGCCGTTGGAGGCGCGGCCAAGATTGTCCTTGAACAAGATCCGCTTCGGCGCCTTGTACCGCGCGAGCTTGCCCTGCACAAAGGCGCGCAGCTCGTCCTCGCTCACATCGCCGTCCAGTGACACAACCGCCGTCACGGCCTGGCCCCACTTGTCGTCCGGTACGCCCACCACCAGCGCATCGCGAACCGCGGCGTGGGATTTCAGCGCTTCTTCGACCTCTTCGGGATAGACCTTCTCGCCAGCCGTATTGATGCAGTTCGAGCCGCGCCCCAGCAGTGTAATCGAGCCGTCCGCCTCTACGGTGCACCAGTCACCCGGAATGGCATAGCGCATTCCGCCAATTGTCTTGTACGTCTTCGCGGTCTTCTCGGGGTCCTTGTAATAGCCCAGTGGCACGGCGCCGCCGCGTGCAATGAAGCCCGGCTCACCGCTTCCCGGAACGACTTCGCGGTCATCCTCGGTGAACACCTTGCAGGCCGGTCCGATTTCGAACTTCGAGGTCTGCGTGCCGCCATCGGCGGTGGTGATGGAGGATCCGAAACCGACCGCTTCGGACGCGCCGAAACTGTCAGTCAGCGCGGCTTGCGGCATGTGTTTCAACAGGCCCTGTTTCACTTCCGCGCTCCACATCACGCCCGATGAGATGATCGCCAGCACACTGGACACGTTCCAGCGGCCCGGATTGGCATCCAGGCATTGCAGCATCGGCTTACCGAACGCGTCGCCGACGATCGCCATACTGGTCACGCCCTCGCGCTCGACCGTGGCCCAGAGGTTTTCCGGATCGAATTTCTTGTTCTCCGTCAACGTCACGACGCCGCCGCCATTCAGCATCGCGCCCATCGCGGTGAACAGCCCCGTGCCGTGCATCAGCGGGCAGGCGGGCACCTGACGCGAGAAACGTCCCACGGTCAGCGCGTTCTGCACATGCTCGTCCATGTTCGCCGGCACCGGCAACCCCGCCTTGCGCGCGCCTTCCATGCCGGCTTCGCGCCAGATCGCGTGGGTCCACATCACGCCTTTCGGCATGCCGGTCGTGCCGCCTGTATACAGAAGCAGCAGGTCGTCGCCGGAGCGCGGAATGTTCAGCGGCGAGGGGTCGCCTGTGGTGGCGAGCGTTTCGTAGGCCTTTGCGAAGGGCAGGGTTTCAGCCCCGCCCACCTGCACCCAGACCTTCACCTTCGGCAGCCGGGCCCGCACGCGCTCCACCTCGGCGGCAAAGTCGGCATCGAAGAACACCACGGTCGAATCCGAATTGTCGAAGATGTAGACCAGCTCGTCATCGAGATAACGGTAATTGACGTTCACATGTGCCAGCCGCGCTTTGAAACAGGCGGCCAAGCCTTCCATATATTCCGGCTGGTTGCGCAGATAGAAACCTGCCTTGTCGCCGGGCTGGGCGCCCAGCGTGTGCAGCGCGCGGGCCATCCGATTGGAACGCGCCGTCATTTCCGGCCAGGAAATGCGCCTGTCGCCATGCGCCAGCGCGATGTCCTCAGGCCCCAGAGCTGCGCCCACAGCGTCAAGCATGTCACCGAAGTTCCAGTCCATCGTCGCATTCTCCCCTTCGCCTCTTGCGGCGCTCATGTTTGGGAGAATGGTAGGAGCGAGGGCGGCGCGGAGCAATCATGACCCAAAGGAAACGGCCCCCCGGATTGCTCCGGAGGGCCGCTCTATTTGCTGGTTCGGAAAGGGTCCGGGCTTAGAAGCCCATGTCGCCCATACCGCCCATGCCGCCCGGCATGCCGCCGCCGCCAGCCGATTCCTTCTTCGGAGCTTCGGCAATGCCGGCTTCCGTCGTGATCAGCAGGCTGGCCACCGAAGCCGCGTTCTGGAGGGCCGAACGGACCACCTTCACCGGATCGATGACGCCCATGACGACCAGGTCGCCATACTCTTCAGTCTGGGCGTTGAAGCCATAGGAACGCGACTTGTTCTGCAGGATCGTGTTGACGACCACCGAACCTTCGACGCCGGCGTTCTCAACGATCTGGCGCAGCGGCGCTTCGAGCGCCTTGCGCACGATGTCGATGCCGGCCTTTTCGTCGTCGTTCAGGCCAACCACGTCGATGTTCTTCGAAGCGCGCAGCAGGGCCACGCCGCCGCCCGGAACGATGCCTTCTTCGACAGCAGCGCGGGTTGCGTTGAGCGCGTCATCGACGCGGTCTTTCTTCTCTTTCACTTCGACTTCGGTTGCGCCGCCAACCTTGATCACGGCAACGCCGCCAGCAAGTTTCGCGAGACGCTCCTGGAGCTTCTCTTTGTCATAGTCGGAGCTCGTGTCTTCGATCTGCTTGCGGATCTGGTTCACGCGGGCTTCGATTTCTTTCTTCTTGCCGGCGCCGTCGACGATGGTCGTGTTGTCCTTGTCGATCGTGATGCGCTTGGCTTTGCCCAGCATTTCCATGCCGACGTTCTCGAGCTTGATGCCGAGATCTTCGGAGATGACCTGGCCGCCCGTCAGGACAGCGATATCCTGCAGCATGGCCTTGCGGCGGTCGCCGAAGCCCGGAGCCTTCACGGCAGCGATCTTCAGGCCGCCGCGCAGCTTGTTGACCACGAGGGTGGCAAGGGCTTCGCCATCGACATCTTCAGCGATGATGACGAGCGGCTTCTGCGACTGGACCACAGCTTCGAGGATCGGCAGCAGCGGCTGCAGGCTCGACAGCTTGGATTCGTGGAGCAGGATGAGGGCGTCGTCGAGTTCGACCATCATCTTGTCCGCGTTGGTGATGAAGTACGGGCTGATATAGCCGCGATCGAACTGCATGCCTTCGACGACGTCGAGTTCGGTTTCAGCCGACTTGGCTTCTTCAACCGTGATGACGCCTTCGTTGCCGACTTTCGCCATCGCCTGGGCGATCCTCTCGCCGATCTCGCGCTGGCCGTTGGCCGAGATCGTGCCGACCTGGGCGATCTCTTCGTTGGTCTTCACCTTCTTGGCGTGGTGGGCCAAGTCGGAGACGACTTCGATCACGGCCTTGTCGATGCCGCGCTTCAGGTCCATCGGGTTCATGCCCGCGGCCACGCGCTTCATGCCTTCGCGCACGATGGCCTGGGCCAGAACCGTGGCGGTCGTGGTGCCGTCGCCGGCGGTGTCGTTCGCTTTCGATGCCACTTCGCGCAGCATCTGGGCGCCCATGTTCTCCAGCTTGTCTTCCAGCTCGATTTCCTTGGCGACCGTCACGCCGTCTTTCGTCGTGCGCGGTGCGCCGAACGATTTCTCGATGACGACGTTGCGGCCTTTCGGGCCGAGTGTGACTTTCACGGCGTTTGCCAGGATGTCGACGCCGCGGAGCATTTTCTCGCGGGCATCAGCACCAAAAACTACAATCTTTGCAGCCATATTGAGTTACCTCTTGAATTGTTTGGGGAAGGAAAGGGGGGGCGGAGTCTTATTTCGACTCCAGGACGCCCATGATGTCGCTTTCCTTCATGATCAGCAGCTCTTCGCCGTCGATCGTGACTTCCGTGCCGGACCACTTGCCGAACAGCACGCGGTCTTTCGGTTTCACATCCATCGGGATGATCTCATTGTCATCACCGCGGGCGCCTTTACCGACAGCCACCACGATGCCCTCCTGGGGCTTCTCTTTCGCGGTGTCGGGGATGATGATCCCGCCCTTGGACTTTTCTTCTTCCTTGATGCGGCGAACAACGACGCGATCATGCAGGGGACGAAGTTTCATTCTTTGTGCCTCTTCGATCAAAACAGATATTTGGATCTATCTATGGGTTCTGGTCGCGAGCAGGCGGGTGGTGCGGTGAATTAGCACTCACCCGGGTCGACTGCTAACGATGCGCTGGAGATAGTCAGTCGCCCTTGCGGCGTCAACCATCCCCGGCTGCGGAGCGGTAAACTATTCCCGTCGGGGCCTGCTCGCGCGTGATGGTTTACGAACGCTCTGAAAATATTAGGGATAAGCCGTGCTGGCCGTGCGCTTACCATCTGGTTTCGGCCAGCCGCGACGGCCGGAGCGGTGTTTCGGCTGCGCCTGCAGCAGCTGCGCCACTTGTAGGGTTAACGAAGTGTGGTGCGCGTGGCGCGAAATCCCCGCTCCGGATCAGCCTGAATTCAATGATCCTGCCGTAGACAGTCCGCAAGACAAGGGATGCAGGATGAGCACCAGACTTCGTGATATGTTGGCGTCAGTAAACTATTTCGCCTTGGTGAGTACCTCGGCGCTGACGATTTCCTTTATCGTTTCGCTCGTGGTCTACAAGCTTGGCATTCCGGTAAACGCGGGCGACTATATCCGCCTGAACCTTTTCGTGACCGGCTGCATCGCTGTCCCGACCGGCATCATCGCCACTCTTCACGATTTCCATTCCAGGGTGTACCAGCGCCGCCTCGAAGCGCTCGCCTGGACCGACGAGCTGACGGGGCTCCTGAACCGCCGTTTCTTCATGCGCTCCGCTGATGAGGAATGCCACCGCATGCGCCGCACCCAGCGTACCGCTGCCGTGGCCATCCTCGACATCGACTTCTTCAAGGAGGTCAACGACCTGTACGGCCACGCGGCCGGCGACAAGGTGCTGAAAGCCATTGCCCAGATCGCCTATGCCGAACTGCGCGGTCCGTTCGACAAGCTCGGCCGCTGGGGCGGGGAAGAATTCGTCGTCCTGCTCAGCGATGTGACGCCGGAGAATGCCCGCATCGTCTGCGACCGCCTGCGCGCCCGCATCCAGGCCGCCCTTATCGAGGCCGGCGACTACCAGGTCTGTGTCACGGCCAGCTTCGGCTTCTGCATGCTCTCCTCGGGCTCGAACGTGATGCTCGCCATCGAAGCGGCTGACCGGGCCCTTTACGAAGCCAAACGCCTCGGCCGCAACCGCGTCGAGATGGCTGAATATGCCCACGCCGCTGATGTCCAGGATATCGCCGAGTTCAAGCAGCGCGTCGCCGCCGAGAAGCGCCGCCTTGCCGTCGACGAGGAAGGACTCGACGACCTGCGTGCCGCAGCCGTGGCCCAGGCCGGGGGTCTGCGCGCAGACAGCCGCGCCCGGTTCTCCCGGTAGTCGGCACCGCCGGTCAGGCTCTACCCAGCAGGAGCTTGCCGCCCGGCTGATTTCCTGATTGGAAACGGTCCTCGCGCCATCGCGGAGGACACCCATGACCCAGACGCCGCCCCGGACCGGTCCGCTTACGGACCTGCGCGTCATTGAACTCGGCCAGCTCATAGCCGGCCCGTTCTGCGGCCAGATCTTCGCCGACATGGGCGCCGACGTGATCAAGGTCGAGCCACCCGGGCAGGGCGATCCCCTGCGCGAATGGGGCCGCGAAGGTTTTCCGCTCTGGTGGTCGGTCGTCGCGCGCGGCAAGCGGTGCATCACCGCCAACCTGCGCGAACCTGAAGGGCAGGACATTGTCCGCCGCCTCGTAGGCGAAGCAGACTTCCTGCTGGAAAACTTCCGCCCCGGCACGCTGGAGAAATGGGGGCTCGGGTATGAGGCGCTGAAGGCGATCAACCCGCGCCTCATCATGATCCGCGTGTCCGGCTACGGCCAGACAGGACCTTACGCCGAACGGGCAGGTTATGCCTCGGTCGGCGAGGCGATGGGCGGGCTGCGCTATGTGATCGGCGAAGCCGACCGTGTGCCTTCCCGCGCCGGCATCTCCCTCGGTGACAGTCTTGCGGGCCTCTACGCCGCCTTGGGCGCGCTCGCCGCGTTGCATCATCGGCAGAAGACCGGCGAAGGCCAGATGATCGACGCGACCATCTACGAGTCCGTTCTGTCGGTGATGGAAGGCCTTGTCCCCGAATACCAGTTCGAGGGTTACACACGCGAACGCTCCGGCTCGATCCTTCCGAACATTGCCCCTTCAAACATCTATACCGGGTCAGACGGCATGGTCATTGTCGCCGCCAACCAGGACACGGTATTCGCGCGCCTTTGCACCGCCATTGGCCAGCCGGATCTGAAAGACCATCCGGACTACAAGACGCATATTGCCCGCGGCCAGAACCAGAAGGCCCTCGACGATCTTATCCAGGCCTGGGCGTCTACGCGCACGATTGATGACATCGAGACGATCATGATCGCCAATGGCGTCCCAGTCGGAAAAGTCTACCGCGCGGCCGACATGCTGGCCGATCCGCACTATGCCGCGCGCCAGTCGCTCGTCGACGTGCCGAGCGAGCGCTGGCCCGGGCTCAAACAGCAGAACGTCTTCCCCAAACTCTCCGCCACGCCCAGCCGTATCCGCTGGGCCGGCCCCGACAAGATCGGTTCGCATACGGAAGAAGTGCTGACGGAAATCCTGAACCTGACCCCGGAACAGGTCGAAAAGCTCCGCGCCAGCGGCATCGTCTGAACAAAGCCACCCCACAGCTGTGATTCCGGCCAACGTCCCGGCCCGGCGTGACCTTGCCGCAGCTAGCGTGCGGTCAGCCCACCGTCGACCACGTGTTCCTGTCCGGTCGAGAAGCTGGAAGCATCCGAGGCAAGCCACAGGATCAGCTGCGCCACTTCTTCCGGTTTGCCCGCGCGGCCCATCGGCGTGCCGCCCATCGCGATCACGTTCGGGTCCAGCGCGTTGCCGCCCGTATGGGCCGTCATGGCGCTCACCTGTTCGGCCGGCATAGTCTCGGTGATCCGGGTGATGTCCTTCTGCCAGATCGGTGTATCGATGATACCGGGGTGAACCGAGTTGACCCGGATGTTGAGCCCGAGTGCGGCGCACTCGACCGCTGCGGCCTTGGTGAACAACCTTACTGCGCCCTTGGAGGCGCAATAGGCGCTGACGCCTGCCGATCCGCGCAGTCCGGCCACCGAGGACAGGTTGATGATCGAACCGCCCCCCTTCATCGCCCGCATGGCCGCGCGGGTGCCGAGGAACACGCTGTCGGTATTGACCGCCATCTGCTTCTGCCAGTCGGCCAGTGAGTAGTCCATGATCGCACCGGCAATCGCGATGCCGGCATTGTTGACAAGGATGCTCGGCGGTCCGAACTGCGCCTCGGTTTCCGCTACGATAGCGTCCCAGCGGGCCTCGTCCACGACGTCCTGTTTGGCGATGGCGCCAGTGCCGCCCGCCTTCTTGATAAGGTCCAGGGTCTCCTTCAGGCCCGCCTCATCGAGGTCGGTGGCCATGACCTTGGCGCCCTCCTGTGCGAGCAGCACCGCCGTCGCCCGGCCGATTCCGCTGGCCGCCCCTGTAACAATCGCGATTTTACCGCTGACCTGACCCATGTATTCCTCCCTGTTTTGGGGACCACACTAGCAGGCCGGGCGCTTGACGCGAGCGTCTTATTGGTGTTTTACCCGCCGCTTCATGACGGGATGGTGCGGAACCGCCGTTGAAATCGCAGGCACAATGGAGTGTTTGCCGGTCCGCGCTGACAATGAGGTACTACCATGTCACGTCGCCATAGCGCGAAGTACAAGATCGACCGTCGGGTCGGTGAAAACATCTGGGGCCGCGCAAAGTCCCCCTTCAACAAACGCAACTACAAGCCGGGCCAGCACGGCCAGAACCGCCGCAACAAGGTCTCCGACTTTGGTATGCAGCTGATGGCGAAGCAGAAACTGAAAGCCTATTACGGCGACATCACCGAAAAGCAGTTCCTGAAAACCTACGAAGAAGCTGCCCGCATGAAGGGCAACTCGGCCGAAAACCTGATCGGTCTGCTCGAGTCGCGTCTCGACGCCATGGTTTACCGTTCGAAATTCGTCCCGACGATCTTCGCGGCCCGCCAATTCGTGAACCACGGCCACGTCACCGTAAATGGCCGCCGTTGCAACATCAGCTCCGCTCGTATCAAGCCGGGCGATGTGGTCCAGGTCCGCGAGAAGTCGCGCAACCTCGCCCTCGTCCTGGAAGCCCTCGGCAGCGCCGAGCGTGACATCCCCGAATACATCGAGGTCGATCCCAAGGCGATGACCGCGACCTACAAGCGCGTTCCGGCCCTGGCCGACGTGCCGTATCCGGTGAAGATGGAACCGGCTCAGGTGGTCGAGTTCTACTCCTCGTAAACCATCTGAATTTCTTGAAGTTTCGGGAAGGCCGCGCCAGACTGGTGCGGCCTTTTCATTTCCAGGAGCCCTTGATGGCCATTCCTTCGATCGCCGCAGTTCGCAAAGCGCTCATCGCGCAGCCGGGCAAGGACTTCGACCTGTCCAAGTGCGACACTACCGGCCGGGAGGTCTTTCCCGACAAGGCGGAGGCAGAGACCAGTCTCAAGAAGGACGCGGCAGTCATCAACGAACTGAAGGACATGCTTTACGCTGAGCAGCGCCGCTCGCTGCTCGTCGTGCTGCAGGGCATGGACACTGCTGGCAAGTCCGGAACCATCAAGTCCGTCTTCGCCGATACGACCCCGCTCGGCATGGAAGTGAAAGCCTTCAAGGCGCCGAGCAGCGAGGAACTGGCGCGCGACTATCTCTGGCGCGTCCACAATGCCGTGCCCCGGCGCGGCAATGTCGGCATCTTCGACCGCTCGCACTATGAGGACGTGCTCGTCGCGCGTGTGCGCGGCTTCGCGCCGATCGAGGAGGTCGAGAGGCGCTATGACCAGATCAACGCCTTCGAGAAACACCTCGCCGAGAACGGCACGACCGTTTTGAAATTCATGCTTAACGTTGGCTATGAGGAGCAGGGGATCCGCCTGAAGGAGCGCGTGGAAGAAGTCCACAAGCTCTGGAAATTCAATCCCGGCGACCTCGACGACCGGTCGCGCTGGGCAGAGTTCATGCAGACCTACGAGATCGCGATCCGCCGTTGCTCGACGCGTCATTCACCGTGGTATGTCATTCCCTCAGACAGCCGGAGCCGGCGAAGCGCGATGGTCGCCCGGATCGTGCGCGGCGCCCTGGAAGGCATGGACCTGAAATGGAAGGACCCGGGCTACAAACCCGAGTCCTACGATTTCAGCTAAGACTGACCGGGTCAGTTGGAGAAGCGGACCGAACCGCCGCTTGATTCTTTAGCGTTCTGCTGCGCCGGGCCTCCGGCAAACTTCACCGAACCGCCGCTCGAGGCGCGTCCGTCGGCCAGGCCGGACGAGAAGGCATCAACATCCGCCCCGCTCGACACGCCGGCCTTCGCGGACTGGCAGCGCAGGTCTTCAGCGTCTACCGAAGCACCGGACGAAGCATCGATATCGATGCTCTTGCAGGCGCCCGACAGTTCGGCGCTGCCGCCCGAGGAGGCGTCGACGATGAAGGTTGCTGCGGCCTTTGAGTAAACCGTCGCTTCGCCGGACGACGAAGCGTCGACCACCGTCTCGTCGGTGCCGGTTACCGTGCCGGAAGCTTCGCCGCTCGATGAGGCGGAGAGGCGCAGCGATTTTGCTTCGAGGCCCTTGGCGTCGATTTCTCCCGAGGACGAGGCGGACAGGCGGGTGGCACCCGACGTGCCGGCGAGTTCTATTTCGGCGCTCGAGGAGGCGCTGACGTCGAGATCATCCGAGTCGATAGCCGAGGATTTGAAGGTCGACGACTGGGACACCTGGATGCCCTCAAGATCGGGGCCTGAGACGTACACGGTATAACGTGGCTTGCGTTTTCCGTTGACCTTGACCGTTTCGCCATCCTTCGAGATGTCGAGCGAACTGCCCCACGAGAAGAACTTGTTCTTCTTCTTGAGGCTGTTGCGCGTGACGACCAGCGTATCGCCGTCATTCTCGATGCGTGCGTCGCTGAAATCGCCGCTCGGCGTCTCGACGGTGACCTTCACCTGGGAGGCAGGCGTGTAGACAACGTCCATTACGCCGTTGACCTTGATATTGGAAAAGCTGCTGGCGTCGAAGGTCTTGCCTTCGGCGAAGGCGCCGGGCGCCAACAGCAGCGCAACCGTGGCGAGGGCGGTGAGGGTCTTGTTCATTGGGGGGCTCCAAAATTCGATGAGCCCTGTATGATTATCGAAATACGATATGTCAATCGTTGTTTTTCGATAAGTTCAGCTCGCTGGCTGCGTTCCGGAGGTTCCGCGGGCCTGGCGGCGCAGGGCCATGGGCGGCTGGCCGAACACCCGCATGAAGGCCATCCGCATCCGTTCGGGATCGTCAAAGCCGGTGTCGCGGGCGATCTGCTGGAGGGAAACTCCCGTCGTCTCAACGCTCTGGCGCGCGGCATCGAGGCGCAACTTTTCAACGAACCGGGCAGGGGTTGTGCCGGTCTCGGCGCGGAACACTCGGGCAAAGTTGCGCGGGCTCATCGCCGCCTTTTCCGCGAGCGCATCGACCGAAACATCGGTGGCCAGATTGCTCCGTACCCAGTCGATCAGCGAATCGAACCGGCCCGAAGCGAGCCGAATGTCCTGCAAAACGGAGAACTGCGACTGGCCGCCATGCCGGCGCTGATGCACGACCAGTTCACGCGCCGCCCGGCGGGTGACGTCCTCACCGAGATCGTCTTCAACCAGCGCCAGTGCCAGATCGATGCCCGCCGTAATACCAGCCGAAGTCCAGAACTTGCCATCGCGCACATAGATGCGATCCGCCTGCAGTCTTGTGTCGGGAAAGAGCCGCTCGAAAGAGGATGAGCGGCGCCAGTGCGTGGTGGCACTGCGTCCCTTCAGCAAGCCTGCCGCCGCCAGCAGGAAGGAGCCTGAACACACCGAACAGGTCCGGCGGGTGCGACTGGACAGGTCGCGCAGCGCTTTCATTATCCGGGCATCTGTCATCGCAGTGCGCGTGCCTTCGCCGCCCGAAACGATCAGCGTATCCAGCATGAGGCCCTTTGGTAGCCGAACGGACACCATCGACGCCCCACAGGAGGCACGCACCGGGCCGCCGTCCAGCGAGTAGACGGTCAGTTCATAGGGTGAGGGATCCATGCCGCGTGTCGGCATCTCGAAAACGCCGATGGGACCCGCCGCATCGAGGATCTGGAAACCGTCGAAGATCAGGAAACCGACGGTGCGGGTGGCGGGAGTGGCGGAAACCATGGGAACAATGTCCTTTCTGCCAAACGGGTTCTAGGCGACAAAAGCGTCAGCAGCAAGGAGCCTGTCATGAGCCGCCCGCCTTTCACCACCGTCTTCGCAATCTATCCGAACCTCACGCATCTGGATTTCACTGGCCCGCACCAAGTGCTCTGCCGCATTCCCGGCGCGACGACGGTCATCGCCAGCCGAGATGGCGGCGAGATCGAAGCCGAAGGCGGTCTCGTCATCGGACGCACGCAGAAACTGGCGGACATCGCGCATTGCGATCTGATCTGTGTGCCGGGCGGTATGGCCGCGACCGAGACGGCGCTGGACGCAGCGTTTGTGTCGGAAGTCCGCAGGCTGGCGCTTGGCGCGAAGTATGTCACGTCGGTCTGCACGGGTTCGCTCATCCTCGGCGCCGCTGGGCTGCTTGAGGGCAAGCGTGCGGCCTGTCATTGGGCATGGCGCAATCTGTTGACCGAGTTCGGTGCGATCCCGGACCCGGACCGGGTCGTCCGTGACGGGAACATCTTTACCGGCGGCGGTGTGACCGCCGGGATAGACTTCGCCTTCACCATGCTGGCCGAAATTGCCGGCGAGCCGTATGCAAAGGCCATCACGCTCGGCCTCGAATACGCGCCGGCGCCACCCTTCAAGGGCGGCCGGCCGGAACTCGCGGACGCGGATACGTTGTCGCTGGTGAAGGGCAACATGGACAAGGCGATGGCACGACGCATCGCCGAGGCGCAGGAGGCCGGCGCGCGCCTGCGGCGTTAGTTGGTTTCGCCGTAGAGGTCGTAATCGTCCGCGCCGGTGATCTTGGTGCGGACGATATCGCCCGGCTTCAGCGCTCGCGTGCTGGACACATAAACCACAGCGTCTACTTCCGGCGCATCGGCTTTCGAACGGCCGATCCAGCTGCCAGGCGATTGATCGTCGGCCGTATCGATCATCACATCGATCTTCTGGCCGACCTGAGCGGCGGCGCGTGCTGCGGACACTTCGGCTTGAGCCTCCATGAACCGGTGCCAGCGCTCTTCCTTCAGCTCTTCAGGCACATGATCGTCCAGCTTGCCGCTGTCGGCATGCACGACGTTCTCGTATTTGAAACAGCCCGCCCGGTCGATCTTCGCTTCGCGGATGAAATCCAGCAGGATCTGGAAGTCTTCCTCCGTCTCGCCGGGAAAGCCGACGATAAAGGTTGAGCGGATGGCGAGGTCCGGCACATCACTGCGCCAGCGCGCGATGCGGGCGAGAACCTTGTCCTGATTGCCGGGGCGTTTCATGGCCTTCAGAACCGGCGCGGAGGCGTGCTGGAAGGGGATGTCCAGATAAGGCGTGATCAGACCTTCGGCCATCAGCGGAATGATGCCGTCAACGTGCGGATACGGATAGACATAGTGCATCCGGGTCCAGACGCCGAGGCTACCGAGGCCCTTGGCGAGGTCCAGGAAGCGCGTCTCGTATTCCGTGCCGCGCCAGGTTTCCGGCTTGTACTTGATATCCAGTCCGTAGGCGGACGTATCCTGGCTGATGACCAGCAGTTCCTTTACGCCTGCAGCGACGAGTTTCTCCGCCTCGGTCAGCACATGGTGGATCGGCCGGGAGACCAGATCGCCGCGCAGTTTCGGGATGATGCAGAAGCTGCAGCGGTTGTTGCAGCCTTCGGAAATCTTCAGATAGGCGTAGTGGCGCGGTGTGAGGCGCAGACCGCTTTCGGGAACGAGATCGAGGTGCGGATTGTGCGGCGGGGTGAGGTGGGTGTGGACGGCGTCCATCACCGCTTCATACTGGTGCGGCCCGGTGACGGCGAGCACCTTGGGATGCACCCGCTGGATGACCTCGGGCTCCGCGCCAAGACAACCCGTGACGATCACCTTGCCATTCGCTTCGATCGCTTCGCCGATCGCCGACAGGCTCTCGTCGCGAGCGGAATCGAGGAAGCCGCAGGTATTCACCAGCACAAGGTCCGCCCCCGAATAATCCGGGGCAATCTGGTAGCCTTCGGCGCGCAAGCGCGTGATGATCCGTTCGGAATCGACCAGCGCCTTCGGGCAGCCGAGTGAAACGATTCCGACCTTCGGCGTTTTCGCCGGCTTGATCGGGGCGGGGGCAAGGGGTGTCGTCGTCATCGGCGCTCTGCTATATTGAAAACGAGGACGGGGAAAGCACTACCATGCGCGAGGATAGCTCAAAGCCGAACTTTGTGCGCCTACGGGCGATACAGGTCTCGGCGGTTCTGGCGGGCGGTCTGGTGTTTGCGGTGGCAGGTATACTGATGGGCGTGTTCAGCAGGCCGGAAGTCGCCACGGTGGTGCTCGCCATCGCCTTTTCCAGCGCCATGTTCGGCGGCGTCTTCTATTTCGGGGCACTGCTGCTGGAAGGTTCGCTGCAGAAATACATCCTGCGCGACGAAACCGTGATCAAGGGCGATGACGTGAAGATGGTGACCCACACCAACTCTTCCGGCGATCCCGTCATCGACAAGTGGATTGGTACGTACGCCTTCGCGCGCAACCTGTTCGGGATGTCGGTCATCCCCATCCTGATCTTGGCGGGGCTTTATTTGTTCGCCTGACGTACCCAGCAGGCTGTGGCAGGCGCAGGCGGGCCAGCTGACGTTACCCGGCCCGGCCCGGCTCGGCGCACTATTCTGCGGCGAGTTCGATGCCTTTTTCGGCGAACAATTCCTTCAGCTCACCATTCTCGAACATCTCTTTCAGGATGTCGCAGCCACCGATGAACTCTCCCTTCACGTAGAGCTGCGGGATGGTCGGCCAGTTGGTGTACTGCTTGATGCCGTCGCGCACTGCCGCATTCTCGAGCACGTTTGTGGAGACGTATTCCACGCCGAGATAGTCGAGGATCTGCACGACCGTTGAGGAGAAGCCGCATTGCGGAAAGGTCGGCGTGCCTTTCATGAACAGCACGACATCGTTGGATTTAACGGCCCTGTCGATGGCGTCGAGGGTGGCTTGATCGGTCATGGATAGAGCTCCGGTTGCCAGGGTGATGTGAGGTGGGGGCCGGGCGGCGTCAAGGCTGATCAGCCGCCCGGCCTCGTATTTACCAGCCGCAGGCCTGCCCCTCGTTCTGCTCTTTCAGGTACACCATCAACGGATCGAAATACTCGATGATCGCGCTGCCATCCATCTGGCGGGTGCCGGTGAACCTCTCCAGCGTGTCCGGCCAGGGCTGCGATGCACCCGCTTCGAGCATGGCGTTGAAGCGCTCGCCGACTTCCTTGTTCCCGTAGATCGAACAGCGGTGCAGCGGGCCTTCCCAGCCGGCCTGTTCGCAGGCGGCCTTGTGGAACTGGAACTGCATGATGAAGCTGAGGAAATAGCGCAGGTAAGGCGTATTGCCGGGGATGTGGTACTTCGCGCCGGGGTCGAACGCATCCGCCGGACGTGGGCCCGGAGGTACCAGGCCCTGGTTTTTGAGGCGCAGGTCCCACCAGGCGGTGTTGTAGTTCTCAGGTGCCGTTTCGCCGGACAGCACATCCCAGCGCCAGCCATCCACCGTCAGTGCGAAGGGCAGGAAGGCAATCTTGTCGAGCGCAGTCTGCATCAACAGGGCCGTATCGGAATCAGGGCCCGGCATTTCCTCGGCGGAGATCAGGCCGATCTGCTGCAGGTATTCCGGCGTGATGGACAGGCCGATGAAGTCCCCGATGGCTTCGTGGAAGCCGTCATGGGCACCGTTCTTGTAGAGAAAATCCTGGTCCTTGTAGGCGCGCTGGTAATAGTTGTGACCGAGTTCGTGGTGAACGGTGTAGAAGTCCTCCGAGTTTACTTCGGTGCACATCTTGATGCGCACATCCTCTTCATCATCGAGATCCCAGGCAGAGGCATGACACTGCACTTCCTTGCCTTCGGGACGCACGATCATGGAGCGTTCCCAGAACGTCTTGGGCAGCGGGGCAAGACCGAGTGACACGAAGAAGGCCTCGCCGGTCTCGACCATCTTGATCTGCGTGTAGCCCTTCTCGACCAGGCGCTCGGTCAGGTCATATTTGATCGGTGTGGTGCCTTCCGGCTTCACGATGTCGTAGATCGACGACCATTGCTGGGCCCACATGTTGCCGAGCAGGTCAGCGCGGATCGGTCCGGTCGCCGGCTGCACCGCTTCGCCATACTTCTGGTTCAGTTTCATCCGCGTGTAGCAGTGAAGCTCCTTGTAGAGCGGCTGCACCTGCGACCAAAGGCGCTGGACTTCGGCTTCCATCTCTTCGGGCGGCATGTCGTAGCCCGACAGCCACATCTGATCGAGACTGGGATAGCCCAGCTCCTGAGCGCCTTCGTTCGCCAGCGTCACCATCGCGGCGTAATTGTCCTTCATCGGCGGCGAGATCGTGCGCCAGCCTTCCCAGACGGCTTTGGTCTCGTTCGGATTGCGCGAGGTCTCGATGATGGTCGAGGCCTCGTCGAGTGTGATCATCTGGCCTCTGTATTCGAACTTTCCGGTGCCGTACGCGGCGTCGAGATCCGTCGTCAGTTTCGACAATTCCTCCGCCGCGCCTGGACGGGACGGGGCAGGGATCGTGATGCCGCCCCGCAGGATCTGCATCTTGCGCGCCAGGTCGGGCGGCAACTGTGAGACGTCGAACTGTTTGGACTCGTTGGCCAGCGCCACCGCCAGCGTTGTGGCCTTCGCCCCGGCTTCAGCTGCAGCCGCATTGGTTTCCGGATTGATATCGGTCGCTTGGTTCCAGAAAACCTGTGCGGCCTCCTTGTTCATGGCGGCGAGTTCGCTTTCCGCACGGGTCAGGAACGTCCGGGCTTCGATGGCCATTTCCTCGGCCGCGATGGCAGCGGGATCGACCCGGTCCTGACGTGGACCACACGCCACTAGCATGAGGCCGAGCGCAGCAACGCTGGCCGTTTTCAACAGATTTGACATGGATTCAGCTCTCCCTGGGAGTTTGTCCCAGCAGACAGTGAACCGGACGTAACGTCAATATTTGCGCGGCTCAGGGTGCCCGTGTTTTCAGGGCCAGCGCGTGCAGCACCCCGCCCATATGGCCTTGCAGGGCTTCGTAAACCATCTGGTGCTGGCGCACGCGCGGCACGCCGGCAAACCGCGCGCTGACGATTTCGGCCTGCCAGTGATTGTCGTCCCCGGCGAGGTCGGTCAGCGTGATTTCCGCGTCCGGAAAGCCCTCCTTCAGGAATTTCATCAGAGTGTCCTGGCTCATGCCCATGTGTCAGGTCCTTTCACGGCTCGCGCTAGGCAAATGGCGCCCGGAAGGGCTAGGGTCAAGCGTTGCGACTCGCGCCCCGGAGCTTCCCTCGATGACAAAACGGTCCTTTGCCCTCGCGGCGATCCTCGGTTTCGTGGCGATTGTGCTGGGCGGCTACCTGCTGTGGCAGGGGCGGCAGAGCGATGCGATCCCGGGCGTCACCTATGTGGCGCGCGACATCGATCCCGGCCCGATGCTGCATCTGGCCGAGGTGCTGTCATCGGACGCCCTGGAGGGACGCGGCTCGGGCACGCCGGGCGCCGATGCGGCCCGGGGTTTCATCCGCAAGCGCTTCGAGGATGCGGGCCTCAAGCCCTACCTCAAATCCGGATGGGAACACGCGGTGACCGTCCTGCCGCGCCCCGGCCTCGACGCACCGGGTCCGGGTGCCAACCTGATTGGCTGGGTGCCGGGTCAGACGCCCGGCACCGGCCCGCTGATCATCGTCACAGCCCACTACGACCATCTCGGCATCCGAAACGGTGAGATCTACAACGGCGCCGACGACAATGCCTCCGGCGCCGCCGCGCTCACCGCGCTCGCCGATTATT
>JBGSKU010000190.1:0-4557 GCA_041741055.1 Hyphomonas sp. | reverse complement strand
GCCGGCCCCGCCGGATGCGAAAGGCGTGCGGATCCTCGAAGGCTTCCGGATCCCGGTTTGCGCCCAGCAGCGAGACGACGACCGCTGCGCCCTTCTTCACCGGG
Source organism: Hyphomonas sp. (assembly GCA_041741055.1). GTDB lineage: Bacteria > Pseudomonadota > Alphaproteobacteria > Caulobacterales > Hyphomonadaceae > Hyphomonas. Next base: position 4,453 of record JBGSKU010000190.1, on the reverse strand, counting down.
CACCCGAGGATTTGCCGGTCCTCCGGCACATACCGCGCCGCAATCGCCACAGGCGGGCCATAGCGCAAGAACTCTTCGGTCGCCGGCACGGCAAGATCGGGATCGGCAACCAGCGCGGCCCATTCGTCCGGATGCGTGATCAGGGCGTGCAGGCCATTGCCGATCACGTCGGCGGTCGTGAGGTTTCCGGCCAGCAGAAGCAACAGGAGAAGCGAGGAGATTTCCGCATCGGTCAGCGTATCGCCGCCGTCCTGCATGTGGATGATTGCGGAAAGCAGATCCTCCGAGGGCTGACGGCGCCGGTGCGCGATCTGTTCCGCGAAATAGGCGTCGAGCCCCGCAAAGGCGGCCAGCTGCCGGCGGTCTTCTTCAGGCGAACGCAGCGGATTGAACACGAAGATCAGGTCTTCGGACCAGGCACGGAATTGGGGCATGTCGGCGCGCGAAAAGCCCAGCATGTCGCCGATCACATAGATCGGATAAGGCGCTGCAAACTCGGCAATCGCATCGAAATCCGGCTTCGCCGCCGCCTCTTCCAGAAGACGCGCCGCGATCGCTTCGATTTCGCCCCGTTTGGCGGCAATGGATTTCGGCGTGAAGGCACGCGACACGAGACCGCGCACGCGCCGGTGCTCGGCGCCGTCCATGTAAAGCAGGTTTCCGTGCCGTGCCGGGTCCAGCATGGCCGGCGGTGCAAACGACCGGGCCAGAGATCCGGGCGGGGTCTTGCGCGGATCGCGTTGGTAAGTCGCATCGGAGAAAATCGCCCGTACATCTTCGATCCGCGTCAGGTACAGCCCCGTCGGGGCTTCAGGGAAATGGGCATGGGCATGGATGTGCCGGGGCGCTTCCTGTCTCAGCCGGTCAAGGATCGGATGGGGATCCTGCAGGAATTGCGGGTTCAACTCCGTCAGCTCGAAGCCGTTTGGCAGTGCGGCAGTCTCGGGGCAAACATTCAACTTGGACAACTCGTACCTCCAAAGCACAACTACAGCGTGTATGTCGGATTCCGGGCCCGCCCGCAAGTTTTCCGCACGTCCGGCAGGCCGGGGCGAAGGCGATTGACTTCGGGTTGTCTGCAGTGTACTTTGAAAATCAAAGTTTTCTAAGGAGCGTCACATGACACGTACAGATTCCCTCTCGAGCGATCTCGCCTATGTCCGGGATCTCGCCGAAGCCGGCCAGAATGCCCCCCTGCTCGGGGGCCGGTTCCTGGCCTGGTGGGGCGGCCTGATGACGCTCGCCTATGTCGGCCATTTCCTGATTTCGTCGGGCGTACTCGGCGTCGGGCCGCAGACGCTGTGGATCTGGTGGGCCGGCATGGTTGGCCTCGGTCTGGCCGGCCAGTTCCTCCTGCAGGCCAGTATTCCGCCCAAGCCGGGCGCGTCTTCGGCCGGCAATCAGGTCCAGTCCACTCTCTGGATGTGCGCGGGCTTCGTGCTCTTCGCTTATTTCGTGGGCGTGATCGCGCGCGTGGCGCTGTTCAAGGATGGCTGGGAAGGTTTTTACTGGTCCGTTCCCATGGTGATCGGCCTCTATGGGCTCGGCCAGTTCGTCACGGGCCTGATCGCCAGGCAGCCTGCCCTCCGCTTCGCCGGAATTGCAGCGCTGTGCGGCGCAGCTGTGGCAGGCGCGTTGTCGGGTACGGAATATGTGTGGCTCGTCGGTGCGGGCGTTGCCTTCATTGCCGTCTGTGTTCCGGGCCTCGCGATGCTGCGCAACGAGCCCGGCACGACAGTCTGAAGGAGCGCCCCGTGAGCGAGGATAATCCCTTCGACCATAACGACATCGACGATGTCATCCACGGCCGCCTGCGCCTCGGCGTAATGGCCTACCTCTCGGTTGCCAGCCCGGCAATCTTCGGCGAGCTGCGTGACAAGGTCGGCGCGACGGATGGAAACCTCTCCACCCATCTGAGGAAACTCGAGGAAGCCGGTTACGTCGAACAGGAGAAACGCTTCGTCGGCCGCAAACCGCAGACGCGCGTGCACCTGACACCGAGGGGGCGCGCGGCCTGGATCGCCTGGATCCAGCGGATGGAAGCGATCATGAAAGCCGCCGAGTAGGTCGCGGTGCGCCTGTTCACGCTGAGTTGAGTTGAACCGGCCGGGCCGCCCGTGCGTATTGGGGCCATGATACACCACCGCTTTTCCCGCCGTGTCTTCCTCCTCTCCACCGCTGTTGCGGCGCTCGCCGCCTGTTCCGGCGTGGCCACAAAGGCCGGGGCCGTCACGCCCTCGGACTATACCGATGACGAATGGCGCGCGCTCAGCGATGCCGACTGGAAGGCCCGGCTCTCACCTGCCGCCTATGCCGTCCTGCGTCATGAGGATACCGAACGCGCCTTCACGTCGCCGCTGAATGCGGAGAAACGCCCCGGCGTGTTCCACTGTGCAGGCTGCGATCTCGCGCTCTTCTCGTCGGACAACAAGTTCGACAGCGGCACAGGCTGGCCGAGCTTCTGGGATGTGTTGCCCGGCGCCGTCGGCACCAAGATCGACAAGGCGCTCTTTTATGCGCGTACGGAGTATCACTGTGCCCGCTGCCTCGGCCATCAGGGCCATGTGTTTGAGGATGGACCTGCGCCGACAGGCCTGCGCTACTGCAACAATGGTGTGGCGTTGACGTTCAAGCCCGCCTGATGCCGCGCAAGGCTATTGAGCGGTCCAGCCGCCATCGATCGACAGCTCGGTGCCATTGATCGAGTCCGCAGACGGTGAGCAGAGGAAGACGGCGAGGCCGGCAATCTGCTCGACCGTCACGAACTCCTTGGTCGGCTGCGCTGCGAGGATCACGTTCTTTACCACCTCGTCGCGCGACATGCCGCGTGCCTTGGCGGTGTCGTCGATCTGGCCATCCACGAGCGGCGTGTGCACATAGCCCGGGCAGATCAGGTTGACGCGCACGCCGTGCTCGGCGCCTTCCAGGGCGGCCGTCTTGGTGAAGCCGGCAAGGCCATGCTTGGCCGACACGTAGGCAGATTTGTAAGGCGAGGCGACCTTCGCATGGGCCGAGCCCATGTTGATGACCCGGCCCCATTTCCTCGATTTCATGAACGGAAGCGCGAGGCGCGTTGTATGGAAGGCCGAGGTAAGATTCAGCGCGATGATCAGGTCCCACTTGGCGACCGGGAATTCGTCAATGGGGGCCACATGCTGGACGCCGGCATTGTTCACGAGGACATCGACACCGCCAAAAGCAGCCTTGGCCTCGTCCATCATCTGCGTGATCGCCTCGACCTTGGTCAGGTCCGCGCCGGAAAAGGCGACCTTTACTTTATGATCCGTTTCGAGACTCGAGCGAAGCGCTTCGATTTCCTTGGCGTCGCCGAAACCGTTGAGCATCACATTGGCGCCTTCGGCCGCGAGGCGGGTGGCAATCGCTTTGCCAATTCCGCTGGTCGAGCCGGTCACGAGGGCGGTTTTTCCCTTGAGCATATGCATGTCTCCTTGAGGCGCGTTCAGCCAGTGGGTAGGGGTGGCAGTCCCCTCTGGCAAGGCCGGGCCGACATTCCTGTCAGAATTTTCAGAGGACTCCCGAAAGATGCCCATCAGTGCAGAAATCAGCGCCTTTGACGCGGCCTTTCCCCGGTTCCTGATGTCGACCGGCGCGGCCGGTTTGATGTTGATCGCCGCTGCAACGATCTATGTGTTGCTGACGCCGTGGAAGGAGTTGGCGCTCGTCCGGGCCGGCAACACGTCGGCGGGGATCGCACTCTCCGGCGCCCTGGTCGGCCTCGCCATTCCGATCGCCTCCACACTGGCCTCCTCGATGACCCTTGCCGGTCTCTGCATCTGGGGCGCCATAGCTCTGCTGATGCAGCTGATCGCTTACCGGTTGGTCGACCTGATCCTGCGCGACATCCCGGGCCGCATCGCCAAGGACGAGATCGGTGCGGCGACATTGCTGGCGGCCGCCAAGCTTTGCGCGGCAGTGATCCTTGCAGCAGGCCTCTGGGACCCGGTGCTCCAGCGGCTATAAAGATCCCATGCGATCCTTCGACTGGCTCATCTATATTGGCGCGCTCGGGCTGATGCTCGCGACGCTGTTTGCGTTGTCGCCGCGCGCGGATGCGCCCGAGCCGGCCGCCCCAGCTGACTTCGCCGCCGAAATGGGCCCCTTGTTGCCCGATCCGTCGCCGCTGGATGAACTCGTGCTCGTCCAGGTCGGGGAGCCCCAGAACGGAATCGGCACCGCTTTCGCCGTCAACGAGAAGGGCGACTGGCTGACGGCGCGCCATGTCGTGGAGGGCTGCGCCAAGGTCACGCTCGAAGTTGCTCCCGGAAACTATGTTCCGGTCGCAGCGATCGCGGTGGATGAAGGCCACGATCTCGCGCTGCTTTCTACCGGCCGCAGCCCGTACCCCGTGACCCTTGAACTCGCCTCGCCCCTCAACATCGGCACCAAGGGTTTCGCGGTCGGCTACCCGCAAGGCCAGCCGGGCGAACTCGCC
>JBGSKU010000189.1:0-6952 GCA_041741055.1 Hyphomonas sp. | reverse complement strand
TCCAGAAACTCGATGCCGCCGCCCGCAAGGCGCCTGTTGTCCCTGTGATCGTGGTCGACTCGGTCAGCGCGGCGGGACCACTGGCGCGCACCCTGGTCAAGGCCGGGATCACCATCGCGGAAGTCACGCTGCGCACGGCCGCAGGACTGGACGCGATCACCGCCATGAAGGCCGAGGCGCCGGAATTGCTGGTTGGTGCCGGTACGGTGTTGACGGGGCGCGACGCGGACGCGGCCCTGAAGGCCGGCGCGGAATTCCTGGTTTCGCCCGGCATGTCGCCCGGGCTTCGTGATGCCCTGAAGGGCCGCGAAAGCGTGATGATCCCGGGCATCGCCTCGGCCAGCGAAGCGATGACGCGCCATGAGGAGGGCTTCGAACGGCTGAAACTGTTCCCGGCCTCGATCGCAGGCGGTGTGCCGGCGCTGAAGGCGCTGGCCGGGCCGTTGCCGCATCTGAAGTTCATGCCGACCGGCGGCATCAGCGAGGATGAGGTGAAGACCTATCTTAACCTTCCGAACGTCTTCGCGCTGGGCGGCTCGTGGATTGCCAGCCAGGCGGATATTGCCGCCGGCAACTGGGCGCGCATCGAAGACATCGCCAAGCGGCTGCTGGCGCTGGCATAACCGATGCACCGGCCAGGCTGAGGAGTGGCGGATTTCCCGATCCGGCACGGCGCATGCGCATGGGATGGAGACAAGTGTGAAAGCAGTGATTTTTGCAGGCGGTTTTGGGACGCGCCTGAGCGAAGAGACGACCCTCCGGCCCAAGCCGATGGTGGAAGTGGGCGGCCGTCCGATCCTGCACCACATCATGGAAATGTACGCCGCACACGGCATCACCGATTTCGTGGTGCTGGGCGGTTACAAGGTCGAGTTCATCAAGGACTATTTCCTTAACTATACCCGCCGCACCGGCGACTTCACGGTCGACCTGAGCAATGGCGAGCTGACCTGGACCCAGAACAAGCCGCTGCCCTGGAAAGTGACCGTGCTGGACACCGGCATCGACACGATGACCGGCGGCCGCCTGAAGCGCGCCAAGGAGATCATCGGCAACGAGACTTTCTGCCTGACCTATGGCGACGGCGTGTCCGACGTGGACCTGACGGCGCTGGTGGCGTTCCACAAGAAGACCGGCGTCAAGGCAACCGTCACGGCGGTGACGCCGCCGGGCCGTTTCGGCGTCATGGGCCTCGCCCCCGACGAGCCGATCGTGCAGTCCTTCCGCGAGAAGGACTCGGTGGACGTGGGCCTGATCAATGGCGGCTTCTTCGTGTGCGAACCGGACGTGATCGACCTGGTCGACGGCGATGCCACGGTCTGGGAACAGGAGCCGATGAACCGGCTCGTCGAGGCTGGCCAGCTGGCGGCCTACCGTCACCACGGGTTCTGGCAAGCGATGGATACCGTCCGCGACCGGCAGGTGCTCGAAGCGATCTACGCCAAGGGCGCGCCCTGGCTGAAACAAGGGAAGTGATCCGATGAAATTCCATCAAACCACCCTCAAGGATGCGATGCTGATCGACCTTGAACGCCGGGGCGATGATCGCGGCTTCTTTGCGCGCACGTTCTGCGTCGACGAGTTTGCCGCCAATGGCCTGCCGACTGAATTCGTGCAGCAGAACACGTCCTACTCCGCCAACAAGGGCACGCTGCGTGGCATGCACTTCCAGCGCGCGCCGCATGGCGAGGACAAGCTGATCCGCTGCCTGCGCGGCGCCATCGTCGACATCATCATCGACCTGCGTCCGGACTCGCCGACCTTCAAGAAATGGGAAGCGTTCGAACTGAACGACGAGAACAAGCGCCAGCTGCTGGTGCCGAAGGGCTTCGCCCATGGCTTCCAGACGGTCAGCGACCATGTGGAAGTGACCTACCTGGTCTCGGCGAAGTACACGCCATCGGCCGAAGGCGGTGTGCGCTGGAACGATCCGGCGTTCGCCATCACCTGGCCGCTGGCGCCGACGGATATGTCGGACAAGGACAAGACCTGGCCGGATTTTGCCGGCTAAGCGTGTCGGGGACAACGACGCGAAAGCCCGCCTTTCGAGGCGGGCTTTTTTGTTTTTGCTGTTTGCCGTGTCGAAGACCCCTGCGAAAGCAGGGGTCCAGATTCTGCGGGCGCTGGATACCTGCTTTCGCAGGTATCGGCGGAGAGGTCGCTACTCGTCCTTCAGCGCGCTGACCACAGCCTCGGCAATCGCGAGCGAACCCGTGAGGCCGGGGGATTCAATGCCGAAGAGGTGGACGAGGCCGGCATGGCCGTGGCGGGCGGGGCCGTCGAGCTGGAAGTCGGCGGCGGGCTGGCCTTGAAGGGAGATCTTCGGGCGCACGCCGGAATAGGCGGTCGTGATCGAGCCGTCCGGCAGGGCGGGCCAGTAGTCGCGGATGGCGGCGTAGAAACTGTCGGCGCGACGCAGGTCGACGCGGTAGTCAATCGTGTCCGGATCGTCCGTGTTCAGCCATTCGACATCCGGGCCGAACCGCATCTGGCCGCCAAGGTCGAGTGTGACATGCACGCCGAGGCCGCCTTCGACGGGCGCGGGATAGATCAGGCGCTGGAAGGGCGAGCGGACGGTGCAGCTGAAATAGTTGCCCTTGGCGAGGGTGAAGGGCGGAAGGAGGGCGGGGTCGTAGCCGTCCATCGCGCGCGCGGTGCGCACGGCGTAGAGACCGGCGCTGTTGATGACCTGACGCGCGACCAGGGTGATCGGCTCGGCGCCGCCGGCCTCGATACGGAAACGGCCATCCGGCAGGATTTCGGACGAGGTGACCGGCGTGTTGAACGCGATGGCGCCGCCATGGTCTTCGAGTTCGCCCTGCAGCGAGAGCATGTAGCCGTGGCTGTCGAGGATGCCGGTTTCGGCCGAGAGCACGGCGGCCTTGCAGGACAGGTGCGGTTCCATCGCCATGGCTTCGGCGCCGGAGAGGAAGGAGAGGCCTTCGACTCCGTTGCGCTCGCCCTGGGCGTGGAGGCCTTCCATCTTGGCAATCTGGGCGTCGGACGTGGCGACGATCAGCTTGCCGGTCTTGCGGTGGGCAACACCGTGCGACTCCATCCAGGCGTAGAGGCGGCGGCGGCCATCGACGCAGAACTGGTGGCGCAGGCTACCTGTCGGATAGTAGAGGCCGGCATGGACCACTTCGCTGTTGCGCGAGGATGTGCCGGTGCCGATGGCGTTGGCCGCTTCGAGGACGAGAACGTCATGGCCCCCGCGGGCGAGGGCGGCGGCGCAGGCGAGACCGACCGCGCCGGCGCCGATGACGACGGTATCGACTTCGGTCATGGCCTCACCTGTACCTGTCCGCGATCAGACGGTTTCGCAGGCCGGAACGAGGCCGAAATGGCACTCCATCTCGGCATAGTAGGCGTCGATCTTGCGGCCAGCGGGAATGGTGACGTCGTCGAAGGTCAGCACGCTGTCCTTGGCAATGTCGCGCTTGACCGTGCAGCCTTCAGCGAGGCCCATTGGCAGGAGGCGATCCTTGTGGACGATGGGGGCGTTCTCAGCCTGGCCATAGGTGTCAAAGCCGCCGATGCCGTCGAGCGTCTGGCCGGCTTTGAGGTCGCGCTTGGCGACCGTGATGACGCCGACATTCGGAGCGCCGAGCGGGGTCAGCGCGGCGTCGTGGAACAGCACGGCGCGGGCGACGGTGAGCGGCACTTCGAAATGGCAGAGGTGATAGGGCGTGTAGAAGAGGTAATAGGGCCCCTGACCGAGCTTGTAGAGGTTCAGGTAATGGGCCTGGCGCGGATCATCGTGCGTGCCCAGAACAAACACACCCGGGCCGGGACGTGCGCCGACAACGAAGTCGACGATACCTGGGCCAGTGGGGTCGATGTGCGGGGCCAGCATCTCGACAAAGTCTTCGAGCGGGCGCAGCGGCAGGGTGGGGTTCTTGTTGGTCGGATCGGGGCCGATCATACCGCGTTTCGCAACGCCCATTCCGGTGCCGTTGGCGACGATGGCCTGTTCGTAGGCGATCTTGGTGCCGTCCGCGAAGGAGGTCACCATGTTGACGTTCTGGCCCCATTTCTCGGCAAAGCCGCGTTGGGTGTCCGGGGTCCGGTATTCGTCCTGCAGGCCCTTGATATTGCCGCAGAGGACAGGCTTCACGCCGATGGACTGGACGAAGCGGAAGAGGTTCATCTGTACGCCGGGCTGGTCGCCGTCGACGTTGGTGATGACGACGCCGGCCTTGTCGGCCTTCACCTTCAGGAGCGGGCCGACGGTGCCGTCGAGTTCCGCGTTCATCAGGATGACGTGCTTGGCGGTTTCGAGCGCGCCTTCGACGGCTTCGAGCGCGTAATCCATCGAGCCGGTGGCTTCGATGATGGCGTCGAGGCCTTCCGCGCGCGCGAGGGCACCTGGATCTGTCGTGACAACCGGCTGGCCAGCCTTGATCGCGGCCGAGATTTCGGCGGCCGTGTCGGCCCGCACGACGGTTTCACCCGTGCGGCTGGCCTCGAAGGCGTCGATACCGCGTTGCGGCTGGCGTGCGGCAATGCCGCAGAGCACCATTCCGGGTACGGACTTGGCGATCTGGAGCGCAATGCCCGAGGCCATGAAGCCGGCCCCGATCATGCCGACCTTGATGGGCCGGCCTTCAGCTTCGCGTTTCTTCAGTGCGGTATCGACGATGATCATGTGCGTTAGACCGTAGCCAGTTCAGGCGTGTTCCAGAAGAGTTTGTCGTCGAGGAGGTGCGCCTTGCGCAGCTTCGTCAACATCTTAAGGCGGGTGTAGGGCGGGGCCTGGAAGTCTTCCGCCGTCATGTTGATGCTCTCGAAGACCTTGCGCATCTGCTTGGCACCGAGCTCGGCCGTCCACTGGCATTTGAAGTCCGGCAGGACTTTCTGGATCTTGTCGAAGTTCACGCGGTAAGAGCGGTTGTCTGCGCCCTGCGTGCCGACTTCCAGTTCGCAGCCCGGGAATTCCTTGGCGACGATCTGGGCGATCTCTATGACGCGGTAGTTCTGGTCGGACGAGCCGACATTGTACTTCTGGCCGCGGATCGCATCGGCAGGCGCCGTCAGCGAGAGGTACACGGCCTGGCACATGTCCAGCGCGTGCACGAGCGGGCGCCAGGGCGAACCGTCCGAGAGAAGCTTGATCTTCTTGGTCGTCCAGGCGAGGCCGCAGAGGTCGTTCAGAACGATGTCGAAGCGCTGGCGGGGCGAGGCGCCATAGGCGGTCGCGTTGCGCAGGAAGCAGGGTTCGAAATCGTCGCCGGCCATCTTGGTCAGGTCATTCTCGACCTTCACCTTGCATTCGGCATAGGCCGTCTGCGGGTTCACATCGGAGGATTCATCGAGGATCTGGTCCGGCTTGCCCACGCCGTACACGGAGCAGGACGACATGTAGACGAAGCGCTTGATGCCAGCCTTGCGGGCGAGGTTGGCCAGGTGGACGGAGCCGCCATGGTTGATCTCGTGGGTGAGGCCGGGATCCTGCTGGCCGAGCGGGTCGTTCGACAGCTCGGCGAGGTGGGCGATCGCGTCAAAGCCCTTGAGGTCTTCGGCGGTGATCGAACGGATGTCCTTGGAGAGGATCATCGGGCGCGGCACGTTCGTCGGATAGAGCCAGCCGGAACGGTAGAAGCCCGTGTCGAGACCGACGGCTTCGATGCCGCGTTGCAGCAGGTAAGGCCCCAGCAGCGTACCAATGTAGCCGTCAGCGCCCGTAAACAATACTTTCATGGTCATGGAAAAGTGATCTCCCTCACGCGACCGGCACATGCATGCAGCATGCCATCTGATACACTTAATTCGGGGTGCCCGCCGAAACGTTTACCCGGTTGTCCGACCCGCGCCATTGACCCCTGCCAGAGTGGCGTGGGCGGGCTGGTCCAATCTGGAACATCGAAGGCGTGGCCGGTTCTGCGCCGGCGGACGGATCGAAACGACAGCTTTCTGATGCGTTCCGGACTGTGCTGTGGGGATACGCTGCGCGGGCCGCCTTGCCAATGGCGGGCGGGGGGCGGCGCCGCAAATTTCATTCAGGCGGTGGTGCGGAAGTCCAGCACATCGCGGTTGATGTCGGCGGTGCGCGTCACGCCGGTGAGCGCCATGGACACGGAAAATTCACCGTGCATCGCCTTGAGGAGATTGAGCAATCCGGTTTCGCCGGCGCCCGCCAGGGCATAGACCCAGGGGCGTCCCATCATCGCCGCGTCCGCGCCGAGGGCCAGCGCCTTGAGGATGTCCTGACCGGAGCGAATGCCGCCATCGACCAGCAACGCCATCCGGCCGGACACTTTTTCGGCGATATGGGGCAGCATGGCGATCGAGGAGGCAACGCCGTCGAGCTGGCGGCCGCCATGGTTTGATACGACGATGCCATCTGCGCCGCGTTCTGCCGCTTCGATGGCGTCTTCCGGGCAGAGAATGCCTTTGATCACCAGCGGGCCGGACCATTGCTGGCGAATCCATTCGAGGTCGTCCCAGGTGATCGAGGGGTCTATTGACGCGCTGGCCCAGCCCGAGAAATCGTCGAAGGTGGCGCCGTTGCCGAGGTAGGGCGCGATATTGCCAAGGACGTGCGGGCCGCCGTTCAGGCCGACATCGAAGGCCCAGCCGGGGTGAAGCGCGTAGGAGATGGGGCCCTTGCGCAGCTGGGTCCAGGCATTGCCGCCGCCGCTCATCGTGTTGCGGACATCGCGGTAACGGGTGCCAACGACCGGCAGGTCGACCGTCAGGACAAGGACGGATACGCCGGCCTCCCTGGCGCGCCGGATCAGGTCAGCGCAGGCGCCCCGGTCGCGGATCATGTAGAGCTGGAACCACAGGGGACCGGAGCCCGCCGCTGCAGTTTCCTCTACAGAACACACCGAAAGCGTGGAGAGGCAGTAGGGGATGCCGAACGCGCCGGCGACGCGCCGTGCGGCCGCTTCCCCCCGGCGCGCCATCATCCCGGACAGCCCGACCGGCGAAAGCGCCAGCGGTAATGTTA
>JBGSKU010000188.1:0-4406 GCA_041741055.1 Hyphomonas sp. | reverse complement strand
GTCTCGCCGCTGCCGCGCGGCCGCGTGCTGTGGCGCATCCGCCGCATCGCCGGCCAGATCGAGGCGACCGGTGCCGCCGATCTCAAATCGCTTTATGTCGAAGACGCGCCGATGGGCTTCTTTGCCGCCCGTCCGGATGGCACGATCACCTATGCCAACGGCTACCTGCGCGAGCTGCTGGGCCTGCCTGAAACGGCCAAGAACATCCGCATTGACGACATCATGCGCCCGGAATTCGTCAAGCTGCTCGGCCGGGACCGCAAGTCCGGCGCGCCGGGCCGGGCGGATATCCAGCTGCGCGCCCGCGACGGGGTGGAAATCCCGGTGCAGGCGATCACCAGCTGGTCTGGCCGCGGCGCCGAAGCCAACGGCCGCACGATCCTGCTGCCCAGCCCTCAGATGCTGAATGGCGAAGGTGACCGGTTCGCGCTTCAGGGCGCCTCGCGCCCGATGCGCGCCGATGGCGATCCGATGTTCGACGATGCCCCGTTCGGCGCGGTCCGCCTGGAAGGTGACCGGGTCGATGGCGCGATTATCCTCGACGCCAATCGGGCGCTGATGGAACTCAGCGGCGGGCGCGCAACGCCTGGCTCGCGTTTCTCCGAACTCTTCGTCACCGACGAAGAAGGCGAGAATGCGCTGAGCTCGGCTCTGGTCCAGGCCGTCGACAAACCCGTTGCGCTGCGCATCGCCGGCAAGGATGCCTGCTATGTCAACGTGTTCGTCACGCTCAACGCAGCCGGCCGTCCCTCGGTCGCCTATGTCGTGGATATCTCGGAGCACCGCCTTCTCGAACAGCGCCTTGCGCATGGCGAGAAGATGCAGGCCATCGGCGGCATCGCCGGGCGCATCGCGCACGAGATCAACAACATGCTTCAGATCACGATGGGCAACCAGGAAGCGCTGGTGGCGCGCCATCCTGTGGGCGACCCGTCCTTCGACAATCTCAAGGCCATCAACGAGGCGACCGTGCGCTCGCGCGACCTCGTCCGCGGCCTTCTGGCCTATGCGCGCGAGCAGACCTTCAAGCGCGAAGTGTTCAACACGACCGACTTCCTGACGGAATTCTCGATCCTGCTGCGCGGTGTCATCGACGAGCGCATCACGCTCGAAGTGAACCATGGGCGCGATGTGCCCTGGATCCGGGCGGACAAGGGCCAGATCGAAACGGCAATCATCAACCTCGTCACAAACGCGCGCGATGCGATGCTCAGCCATCGCGGCGGCGGCAAGCTGGTCATCCGCACCAGCCGCACCACCGGCCGCGACGCGCACGCCAAGGGCTTCGACTATGTCGAGGATGGCGACTACCTGCTGATCGAAGTCGAAGACAACGGCGGCGGCATTCCGAAACAGCTGCAGGAAAAGATCTTCCAGCCCTTTTTCACAACCAAGGAAAAAGGCTACGGCACCGGTCTCGGCCTCGCTACCGTGTTCGGGATCATCAAACAGTCGGGCGGTTACATCCAGCCGGTCTCGACGGCCGGGAAAGGCACCAACTTCCACATCTACCTGCCGGCTCTGCCCGCCGCCGAAATCCCGGCGCCGGTCGATCACGAGGCCGAAGCACGCGCCAGCGCGCGGCCGGTCGATCTGTCAGGCCGCGGCCGCATCCTCATCATCGAGGACGAAGCCGGCGTGCGCGACATTGCGGTCTCGGTGCTGCGCTCGCGCGGCTATGAGGTCGAAGAGGCTGAGGACGGCGAAGAAGCGCTGGAGATCATCAACGCCAAGCCGGGCGAGTTCGATCTCGTGATCTCGGATGTCGTGATGCCGGGCATGAATGGCCCGACACTGATCAAGCAGGCCCGCGAAAAGCTCGGCCATGCGCGCGTCATCTTCATCTCGGGCTATGCCGAACAGGAACTCGCCAAGCAGCTGGACGACCGTGCGGTCTCCTTCCTGCCGAAGCCGTTCTCGGTTCGTCAGCTCTCGGAGCTTGTGAAGCGCGAGATCGGCACGCCGCAGAAGGAAGCCGCCTAGCGCGACCAGTGCGCGGCCAGCAGGCCGGCGAATTCCTCTGCGCGTTCGTGACAGGCCCAATGGCCGGCGCCCTGCGCGACATGCAGTGGCACGTTCCATTGCTTCGAAAAGCGCTCGGCGACGGACAGCTGCACGAACGGATCGGTTTCACCCCAGAACAGCTGTCCGCGTTTCGGGAGCTTGGCGAGGTCATCGACCCATTCCCCGCGGAACCTCAGGCCGACCGCTGAGCGGTACAGTCTCAGGATCGATTGGCGCATCGTGAGGTCGATATGGCCGACCTCCTCGCGCGCCAGGCTGGCCGGCATGCCGCCTTCGATCAGGCCGGCCTCGAGGCGGACCTTGTTGCGCATGCCCAGCATCACGAGTTCGCCCAGCAACGGGGTTGCCCACATGCGGGCGGTCCGGTGGCCGTTATACTCCGGGTCGATCACGGCATTCGTGACGCACCAGCTGGACACCAGATCGGGCCGAAGGCAGACCGCCCGCAGCACCAGCAGCGCGCCCCAATCGTGCCCGACGATGTGGACCGGCTCGCCCACGCTTTCCATCTGCTCGACCAGCCATCCGGCATAGGCGTCCTTGGAGCTGGTGAAGCCTGCGGGCAAGGGCGCCGCAAAGCCCGGCAAGGCCAGCGCCTTGTAGGAATCCGGCTGCAGGCCCAGCGCCTTGACCAGCGGTTGCCACAGGACCGGCGTATCTGGAACGCCGTGTACGAACAGGATCATGGCTTGGTCCCCCTTGCATCAGCCTAGCTGCGAAGCTGCCGCCCGGCAATCGCGCGCGGGTCAGCTGGCAAAATGCTTCTTCTTGCGCGCCAACTGCTGCCCCATGAAGTCAAGAAAGGCGCGCACTCTGGGATTGTTGCGCAAGTCCGGATGGGTCAACAGCCAGAGGCCGGTTGAGTGGGGTCCGTCCATCAGGTGATCCAGCGACACCAGTTCGGGCACGCGCACTGCATAGGACTTGGGCAGCAACGCCACGCCGCGCCCCAGCCGGCAAGCCTCTGCGATGGCGATGAACGTGTCGGCCCGCAGCACATGCCGGTCCTTGGGCACATGCGCATCGATCCAGCGGCCGGGCGGTGAATTGCTCATGTCATCGCTGACCGTCAGCCAGTCATGGTCTTCCCGCCGCAAGCCGGGATTCTTCGCCAGGTAATTCTGGTTGGCGAACACGCCGAAGGAAAGATCGCAGATCCGTCTGCCGATGAAATGGTCGGGCGGGGAATCGGAGGGCCGGATCGCAACATCCGATTCAAGACGGTCAAGCGCGAGCCGGCGTGTCGTCACGGCAAGGTTCAGGCGCAAGGAAGGATGTAAGGCCTGGAACGCGTCGATCATTTCGCTGACGCCCGACATGTAGATGGAGTCTGTGGTCGTGATCGACAGGTTGCCTCCCAGCGTTTCATTCGTCGCCGGCGCCTGTGACGGGCTGATCGCGGATTCCAGCGTACGTGCGGCCGCCAGGATCGGTTGCGCTTCAGCCAGCGCTTCGTAGTGAGACCCATTCCGCAGGAAAAGATTGTAGCCCAGGCGTGACTCGAGTGCCTTCACCCGGCGCTGAACGGTCGAGCGGTCAACACCGAGAATCCGGCTGGTCTCGGCCAGCGAGCCGGTGCGCGCGAGCACCGCAACAAAGCGATAATCGTCCCAGTTCTGGACGTGCATTTTTGCCCCACCCCTGTGCAAAACTGCTTATGTGATTTTATTGACACACAGCCGAAGGTTAATTTCAATAGGTATGACGTTGGATGACCGCTGCCGGGATTGTTCGGAAACGAATTTTCGCCAGACGCGGGAATCACGCCCCGCTGAAGCGTGGCACGACAGGTTTGAACTGACGGTTTCGTGCGTCCCCACCCTGCGCGTGCCGTCCAAGGGTCGCCTGCAAAGCCATTGTCCCCAGTGGCTCTGCGGGCGGCCTTTACCCTTCCGCCGCTTCGACGTTCATTTCGCCGCTGACGGTTCCCAATACGTGTCCGCCGGGAAGACATCGTCCATCGATCCGGCGATGGATGGACCGTAGACGGGGTTTGCCAGCATGAACCATCCATTGCCCCACATCTGGTCGAAGGCCGGGCTGGCCGTCAGCGCCTTGCGGGCTGGCGGCGTCAGGGTCTTCGCATTGAAGAGGTCGGCGATGTCGCCCAGCTGGTCGCCGACCAGCGCCACGACGCAATACGTTTCCGAGATCGTCTCACGCCGGCCATCCTTGCCTGAGCCGTAATTGTCATCGCCGCGCAGGAACAACGTTGATCCGTGCACGAAGTTTCCGATGCCGGCCGCGCTCAACGTCGCCGCATTACCTTCGGCGGTGTCGTGGCCGCGGTTGGTGTTGACGATCACTTCGACGCCCGCCGCGCGGATACGCGCGAGACCGTCCAGCGCGCCGGGAACAGCGACGGCCTTGCCAGCGCCGGT
>JBGSKU010000187.1:0-2245 GCA_041741055.1 Hyphomonas sp. | reverse complement strand
ACCGCAGACCTTCGGTGATATTGCCTTCCATGGGAGTCTCCTGTTGGAATCTATGAATTCGGTTGATGTGGGGCCCGTGAAGCGTGTTCCGCTGGAACCGTCAAGGGGCAGTCTTGGTGCGTTTGGACGCACCGGCGGGTTGGTTTCTCCTGTCAGTGCGAGGGGTGGATCGCATCCTTGAGGTAAACGCAGGTCAAAAGGGCAAAAACATACGCCTGCAGGAAGGCGACGAGGAATTCGAGCGCGGTGATCGGGATCAGCAACACGTAAGGCACCCAGGCGGCCCAGGCGAGGCCGGCTCCGGCCAGCATGACCACGAAAATAGCCAGCAATTTCAGCATGATGTGGCCGGCCAGCATGTTGGCGAACAGACGCATGCCGAGCGTGATGGGGCGTGCCAGGAAGGAAATGATCTCGATCGGCACCAGGAAGAACATGACCGGCAGCGGCACGCCGTGCGGGGCGAAAAGGCCAAAGAAACCAAGGCCGTTCTTGTAGATGCCGTAGCCGATGACGATCAGGATGACCACGACGGCCAATGCGCCGGTCACGGCGATGTGGCTGGTGGTAGTAAAGGCGTAGGGGAACATGCCGACGATGTTCGCGCCGAGGATGAAGAAGAACAGCGTGAAGACGAACGGGAAGAATTTCAGGCCTTCTTCGCCGGCAGTGGAGCGCACCATGTCGGCGATGAAGCCGTAGGACAGCTCGCCGAGCGACTGCAGGCGGTTGGGAATCAGGCCGCCGCGCGAGGCTGCGAGGCCGAGGATGGTCAGCACGAGTCCGGTCGAAACCAGCATCCAGAAGCTGGAATTGGTGAAGGACAGATTGTAGCCGGCCGCATTCCACTCAAGCAGCGAGAAGATCTTGAACTGGTGGATGGGGTCAGTCGACACCATCGGAAGGAAACCGGGAAAGGGCAGGTTCATCAGGTCTTCTCGTCTGTCGGTTCGGGCGTTTCCGCCGCTTTCTGTGCATCTTCGGACATCTTCTTAGCTGCCCGCATGAGGTTTCGTAGTCCCGCCGCCATGCCGAAGCCCATCATCACGAGCAAGCCCCAAGGCGAGCTGTTCGCGAAATGGTCGATCAACAGTCCCAGACCGACCCCAACGACGACAGCGCCCACAAGTTCCGAGCTGTAGCGCAGGGCCATGCTCGCCGGCTTGTTGATGCTTTCCTTCCGCTGGCGTTCGGCCCGATTCGCCTTCTCTGCCCGTTTGGCCTGGGCCTTCGCGATCCGGTCGCCGAGATCCGAGGGATCAGGTCCGGACATCTGAAGGCTCCTGCCAACGACAAAGGGACGACGTACACCACCCCATGAAATTTCGCGCAAACTATGAGGGGGCCCCTGCCAAGTCAACGGAATTCCCGGGGATTGATCACCTTGTTTTTATTGAACTAACTGGGGGTAAGGCTGCGCTACTCCGCCGCAACAAGCCGCTCGGCGGCTTCAAGGTCTACCGAAACCAGTTTCGAGACGCCTTTTTCGCGCATCGTAACCCCGAAAAGCCGGTCCATCCGGCTCATCGTCACCGGATTGTGCGTGATCACGACGAATCGGGTGTCGGTGCGCTGGCGCATTTCGTTCAGCATGTTGCAGAACCGGTCGACGTTGGCATCGTCCAGCGGCGCATCGACCTCGTCCAGCACGCAGATCGGGGCCGGACGCGACAGGAACACGGCAAAGATCAGTGCGGAGGCCGTCAGGGCCTGCTCACCGCCCGACATCAGCGCCAGCGTGCCGAGCTTCTTGCCCGGCGGCTGGGCGAAGATCTCGAGGCCGGCATTCAGCGGATCGTCGGCATCGACCAGGCGAAGCTCAGCCTGACCGCCGGCGAACAGCGCCGTAAACAGAGCCTTGAAGTGTTCATTGACCGTTTCGAAAGCCTCGACGAGGCGTTGGCGGCCTTCGACGTTCAGGGCTTCGACGCCCTCGCGCAGCTTGGCGATGGCGGCGGTCAGGTCGTCGCGTTCGGCAATCTGGACGCCGAGGCGCGATTCGAGTTCCGCAGCTTCCTCTTCGGCGTTCATGTTCACGCCGCCGAGCTGGTCGCGTTCACGGCGCAGGCTATCGAGCTTCGCTTCGGCCTCGCGGGGCGTGAAGGCGCCCATTTCTTCATCATCAAGACCGGCTTCGGCGAGGGCGAGCAGACCTTCCGGCGCGCGCTGGAAGTTGGTGCGCGCGTGCTCGATGCATTCGGCGAGCTTGGCTTCGGCGTTCTCGAGCTTCACCGACCACGCGGCG
>JBGSKU010000186.1:0-1876 GCA_041741055.1 Hyphomonas sp. | reverse complement strand
AACGCCGGATTGCTTTCTGGATGGAATTACCCGGCGCACGGTCATGCCCAGGGCGGTGCGCAATTCGCTGACGGTCAGGCCGGGCCGGTAGCGGACGGCCATGAGAATTTGCAGCTCTGGCTTGCTCAGACCCGCCTTCTTGCGGGCCGTTTCCCCCGCGCCGGCCAGCGCGTTGGCGCCTGCCAGCAGCAATCCCGCCGCACGGTCCAGCTCCTGGTCCATGAGGAACAGGCGGGGGTCGAAGGGACGGTTCAGGTTGACGGGCACGGCCATAAGTCGGAAATGAACCTGAATACGCAAAAAGTTCAAGCGAGGAGCGTTCCAATGGCTGCTGCCCCCTATGATGACCGTGACGGATACATCTGGATGGATGGCGCCTTCGTACCGTGGCGCGACACCAAGGTTCACGTCCTGACGCATGCCCTGCACTACGCTTCGGCCGTTTTCGAGGGCGAGCGCGCCTATAATGGCAAGATCTTCCGCTCGCTGGACCATTCCAAGCGCCTGCACCGGTCGGCCGGTATCATGGGCTTCGACATTCCGTTCAGCGTCGAGGAAGTGGAGCGCGCCAAGACCGAAGCCCTCGCCAAGTCGGGGCTCGACAGCGCCTATGTCCGCGCCATCGCCTGGCGCGGGTCGGAGATGATGGGCGTCTCGGCCCAGAACAACACGATCCACCTGGCCGTGGCCGTTTGGCACTGGGGCGACTACTTTGCCGACAAGATGAAGGGCATCCGCCTCACCCACGCCCAATGGAAACGCCCCGCCCCGGACACGGCGCCGTGCGAAGCCAAGGCAGCCGGCCTCTACATGATCTGCACCCTCTCCAAGCACGCGGCCGAGAAGGCCGGCTATCAGGATGCACTGATGCTGGACTACCGGGGCCAGGTGGCCGAGGCGACCGGCGCGAACATCTTCTTCGTGCGTGACGGCGCGCTGCACACGCCGACGCCGGATTGCTTCCTCAACGGCCTGACGCGCCAGACGACGATCGCGCTGGCCAAGGCCCGCCAGATCGAAGTGGTGGAGCGGGCGATCTTCCCGTCGGAGCTGTCGACCTTCTCCGAATGCTTCATCACGGGCTCGGCCGCCGAGATCACGCCGGTCTGCGAGATCGGCGAGCACCGCTACAAGCCGGGCGCGATTTCCGAAGCGCTGGTCAACGACTATTCGGCGCTGTGCAACGGCAAGCTGGAAATGGCGTTCTAGTCCGGAAACGGATTACTTCGCGAACAGACCCTTCAGGCCGCCGGACGTGAGGATGGCGGCCTGGGCAAGGGCGATGGGCAGGGACACATAGCCCGGCGCCCCGATGAAAACGGGCTGCCAGTCCGGTGCAAATTTCGACTTGTAGGATCTGAGGCCCTTGAAGCCGTAGAGGTCTTCGCCGTGCTCGTAGATCGCCGCGCCGATCTTGTTCATGGAGGGCGCAAAGCGGGCCCGCGAGATGCCGGCCAGCGGAGTCATGCCGAGGTCCACGATACGGTAGCCTTCGGCCCTGGCCCATTCGATCAGGCCGATGAACAGAATGTCCATCAGGCCGGACGGCGTGCCGGTCCGGTGGCGCATCAGGTCAATGCCGATCTCGCCCTTGTCGGCGGAGGGCCACAGGGACGAGAAGGCGGCCGGCGGCTCGCCATCCTTGGCCGCGATAGCAATGGGAAAGCGGCTCAGATAGTCCGGATCGAACCGGCCGAGGGAGAAGGATTTCTCGTGGCCGCCATGCGCGGCGAGCCACTCGTCCGAGATCGACTTGAGCGCCTCCCAGTCCACCGTGCCGCCAGGCTGGATCACTTCAATGCGCCAGCCCTCGCGCCTGAAGCGGTTCCAGGTCTGGCGCAGGCGGGCGCGGGCCGGGCCTTCCAGGCTGAACCGC
>JBGSKU010000185.1:0-6000 GCA_041741055.1 Hyphomonas sp. | reverse complement strand
GAAGCCCCCCGCGCTGCCGCTGTGGTGGTTTTCCTGGGCGACAGTCTCACGGCCGGCTACGGCCTTGAGCCGCAGCAGGCGCTGCCCCAGCAGGTCGAAGCGGTCTGGAAAGCCAACGGCCTGGACGCGGTTGCAATCAATGCCGGTGTTTCCGGCGACACAACCGCCAATGGTCTTGCCCGGTTTGACTGGAGTGTGGCCGAGGCGAAACCGCACCTCCTGGTCATTGCGCTCGGTGCGAATGACTACCTGATGGGCGTGCCGCCGGATGTCGCCCGCGCCAATCTAGCGGCGATCCTCACCCGCGCAAAAGACGCCGCCATCCCGGCCGTACTCGTTGGCCTTTCGCCGCGCGGCGACATCCAGCCGGGCAGCCGCGAGGGGGCCTACGCCGCCATCTATCCGGACCTCGCCCGCGAATTCGGTGTGCCATACTATCCCTCGCTGCTAGGCGATATTTCCGCCGACCCCACGCTGCTTCAGGCCGATGGCCTGCATCCGACGGCCGAAGGTGTGGTCCTGATCGCAAAGCCGCTGGCGGAGTTCCTTGCGCCCCGTCTCAATGCATCCGCTCCGCACACGGAATGACGCCGCAGCAGCGCGTCTGACACTTTGAATGAATTCAAGCCGTTGCAAACGTAATTGCAGCCACTTTGTGACATTCAGGGTGACATATCCGCCCAACTGTGTTGGGTTGTCGATCAAGCTTCCTCGCAGAAGGAAGGGTGAGACAAAGCGGGGGTGGGGTCCATGTTCGGAGCGGTTGTACGCAGCCTGAAGGTCCTGAACCGGATCCTGATCGCAATTGCAATCATCGGTGGTTTTTTCGCCCCCGGCGCTGCCACAGCGCAAGGTACGCCGCTGCCGGCCGTCACCTCGGACGAATTCTTCGAACCGGCGCGCGAAGACCAGTATGTCCGCCTGCCGCCGGGCACCTCAGAAAGCTTCGCTCTGGACGTGCCGGCTGGGTATTTCACCATCCAGGTCGATGCGCGCACCGTCGGTCTCCACGTCATGATTTCCGGGCCCGATGGGGCGGCGGTCGATACCGAAACGCAGTATGAAGGCTCGGATCAGATCGGCTTGTATTCCGACGGAGAAGAAGCCTGGTCGATCGACGTGACGGCGCCGCCGGACGCCGAAGGCGTGTTCCGTGTCACCTGGTTCCATCAGCCCTATGAGGACGAGTTCCAGGATTGGGGCACGCAGGGCTGGGAAGACGAGGCGCCGATGCCCGATCCGATGGGCAGCAGCCTGTTCGGCGCAGCATCGGCCATTGATGGCGCATCGGTGCTGGATTTCGCGCTGCAGTTTGCGGCGCGCACATTGTTTCCATTCCTCGCCCTGTTCGTGGTTCAGGGCATCACCATTTTCTTCGTGCTCCGCTTCATGATGCGGCCATCAGCCCACGGCGCCGAATCCGAAACGCTGAGCGCCCCGCCTTCGCCGGGCGGGATCGTTTCCGCGCAAGGCGCGCTGACCTTTCACGAAGTCAGTCATCTTGACGAAGTGGCGCGCTATGAGGAATCCCGCGCCCGCTTCAAACGCCTGCGCCGGAACAATGCGTTCACACGCTGGTGGTTCCTCTTTGTCCTGATCCTCCTGCCGGCTGCTATGCTCGCTGTTACAGGACCGGGTCTGGTGCCGGTTGTCCAACTTATGCTCGGCGCGCTGATCTGGATTCTCTTTGCAGCAATCGGAAGGCCGCTCGGTCTGATCGGCGCCATCATCACGGTCGTGCTGTTGCTCGCGCCAATCCTGTCGCTGTATCATTTCGGCGCCATCGACGCGGCCAGCTGCGTGCGTGGTCTGGCCGTCTGGACCGGATTCGTGATTGCCATTTCCATACTGGTCGGATTCAGCCGTATGCGGAGCAAAAAGTCCGGCAAGCAGGATCTTCTGGTCCTGCGCGTCTTCGGCATGGACCGTAATGCGAACGAGACCTTCAGCACCATCGCCAAGGCCTGGTCCTTCGTCGGCGCCAGCGCGACAATCGCCGATCCATCCTTCGTCCGCTACCAGTTCTCCGGCATGCGCGGCGATCTTTTGAAGTTCACGCTGGTCTCGGTGGCTTCGGGTCTGGCCATCCTGGCCGCAAAGCAGCCTTTCATCCTGCAATTCCTGCCGGCCGGTCTTTCGCCCATCCAGACCGAGTTCCTGCTGACGATTGCAGCGTTCCTGATCCTCATGCCGTTGGTGATCATTCCCGTCTTCCTGTCGGTGCGGCGCAATTTCATGACCGATCTCAGCAAATTGCTCGCGCGGATCAATGCGATCATGGGGCCGAAAGTTCATCCGAGCGGATATTATCCCCGCCGCGCCTTCTTCTGCCACGACGACATGTGGCGTCCTGCCGTTCACCAGATGATGCAGGATGCAGAAGTCGTGATGCTGGACTTCCGCGGTTTCGACCCGAAGAACCTTGGCTGCGCCTATGAGATCGGCCGCGCGCTCGACACCGTGGCCATCGAGCGCGCGGTGCTGGTGGTCGACAATGCCACCGACACGGGCGCGCTGTATGACATCTTCAGAGGCTGCTGGTCGCAGGTTGCGCCGGAATCGCCCAATGCCGGCAAGGCCGAGCCGGTCCTGAAAGTGTTCATCACGCATCCCGGTGTATCCATGCGCCAGAAATTCTTGGGCTGGCTGGTTTCAGCCCTGCTGCTGCGCCGCTGGCGCCAATGGCGCCGGGATTCCCGAGGCATTCTCGCTTTGCTGGCGACGGCCGGCGATCAACAATCAGTGTAAGGAAGGAAAAGCCGGGTGGCGGATAAGATGGGGTTTGCAGGTTGGTCGACAGTGATCGCCACCTGGGTCGGGATCGTCGGCGCCGGTGCTGGCGGCTGGACAGCGCTCGAGCAGCAGCAAGCGCAGGCCGACAAGGAGTACGAACAGGCGGTCAAGGAGTACGAACTGCAGGAGGCTCAATTCAACGCCGAGATCAAGGCCACCTATCTTGAGACTTTCAGGATGTTCGAGATTTTCAGCCGCAGCGACCAACTCGCGGCGCGCGAGAAGATCTACGACTACATGGCCGATCCGTCCTCGGTCGAGCTGAAGCTGACCGATGTCTTCGTCTACTTCGATTTTTTTGATGCCCCTGCAGATCTGCGTTGAAAGCGAGATCTGCGATATGGCCGTGTCGATCGAGTTGTTCAAACCCTATGCCGTTGAGGTGTGGAATTCGATGCATCCCGAGGTTCTGGGCTACCGCGAACTCGGCAATCCGAAATTCGGTCTCGGCGTGGAATGGCTCGCCATGCTGCCCGAAATGGACCAGACCATGGACGAGACGGGAAGTGTCGAGGAAATTCCGCCCGAGCAAATGGACACCGAAAGCGCGCCGGCTGACGAGAGCGTTTCTGACGCCGACGTTTCTGACACGCAAGTGCAGTAGATTGGCCCGGCGTCGGACCTGGTTTGCGGTTCTGCCGGTCGGGGGGCCGGGCTTCGCGGAAATGTGCCAGTGACGCGGCCTATACCTTCGTGACCTAAAATCTATTTGCTCTATGGCTCGCATAAGGTCAGCTTGGATGCACTCGTTCAACCCCACAACAACCCTCGGAGGAAACTCATGACGACCGAAGCAAAATGCCCCGTCATCCACGGCGCCGGCAGCCATACGAATGCCGCAGCGCCGACCAATTCGGAATGGTGGCCGAACCAGCTGAACCTGAAGATCCTTCACCAGCAATCGTCGCTGTCCAATCCGATGGGACCGGCGTTCGAGTACGCCGAGGCTTTCAAGAAGCTCGATTATGCAGCGCTCAAGGCTGACCTTCATGCCCTGATGACCGATTCCCAGGATTGGTGGCCGGCGGACTGGGGCCATTACGGCGGTCTTTTCATCCGGATGGCCTGGCATAGCGCGGGCACCTACCGGGTCGGTGATGGCCGCGGGGGGGCAGGTGCGGGCCAGCAACGGTTTGCGCCGCTCAACAGCTGGCCGGACAACGGCAACCTCGACAAGGCGCGTCGCCTGCTTTGGCCGATCAAGCAGAAATACGGCAACGCGATTTCGTGGGCGGACCTGATGGTTCTCGCCGGCAACGTTGCACTCGAATCGATGGGCTTCAAGACCTTCGGTTTCGGCGGCGGCCGCGCCGATACGTGGGAGCCGGAAGAGGATGTCTACTGGGGCTCGGAAACCGAATGGCTGGCGACGAGCGACAAGCCGAACAGCCGTTATTCGGGTGACCGCGATCTCGAAAATCCGCTCGGCGCGGTCCAGATGGGCCTGATCTACGTCAACCCGCAAGGTCCGGATGGCAATCCCGATCCGGTCGCTTCGGGCCGCGACGTGCGCGAGACGTTTGCGCGGATGGCCATGAACGATGAAGAGACCGTGGCACTGGTGGCCGGCGGCCACACGTTCGGCAAGGCGCATGGTGCAGGCCTTGAGTCCAATGTCGGACCGGAACCGGAAGCCGCGCCGCTCGAAGCGATGGGCTTCGGCTGGATCAACAAGATGGGCAGCGGCAAAGGGGTCGACACCATCACCAACGGCATCGAAGGGGCCTGGAAACCGAACCCGACGAAGTGGGACATGGGCTATTTCGACGTCCTGTTCCGCTACGAGTGGGAACTGGTGAAGAGCCCGGCGGGCGCTCACCAATGGCGGGCGAAGGATGTGCGGCCGGAGGATATGATCCCCGACGCGCACGATCCCAGCAAGAAACACGCACCGATGATGACGACGGCGGACCTGTCGCTGCGCTTCGATCCGATCTACGAGAAGATCTCGCGCCGCTACCATGCCAACCCGGCAGAATTCGCCGATGCGTTTGCCCGCGCCTGGTTCAAGCTGACCCACCGCGATTCCGGACCGAAGACGCTCTATCTCGGCCCGGAAGTGCCGGCGGAAGACCTGATCTGGCAGGACCCGATCCCGGCGGTCGATCACAAGCTGGTCGACGAGACTGACATCGCAAACCTGAAAGCCAAGATCCTGGCCTCGGGCCTTTCGATCTCCCAGCTCGTGAACACGGCCTGGGCCTCGGCGGCCACCTATCGCGGCAGCGACAAGCGGGGCGGGGCCAATGGCGCCCGGATCCGTCTGGCGCCGCAGAAAGACTGGGCGGCGAACGATCCGGCCCAGCTCGCGAAAGTGCTGTCGGCCCTGGAGGGTATCCAGAAGGACTTCAACGCCTCCGCAACCGGCGGCAAGAAAGTCTCGCTGGCCGACCTGATCGTGCTGGCCGGTACGGCAGCCGTTGAAGCTGCTGCGAAGAAGGCCGGACATGACGTGAAGGTGCCCTTCACGCCGGGCCGGACGGATGCGACGGCGGAACAGACCGACGCGGATTCCTTCGCGCCGCTTGAGCCGACCGCCGACGCCTTCCGCAACTACCTCCGTCCGGGCATCCAGCGCCCTGCGGAAGAGCT
Organism: Hyphomonas sp.; assembly: GCA_041741055.1. Taxonomy (GTDB): domain Bacteria; phylum Pseudomonadota; class Alphaproteobacteria; order Caulobacterales; family Hyphomonadaceae; genus Hyphomonas. The sequence goes on along the minus strand of JBGSKU010000185.1, from coordinate 615 downwards.
GATGGTTGACCGGGCCCAGCTGATGACGCTGACCGCGCCGGAAATGACGGTGCTGCTCGGCGGGATGCGCGCCCTCGATGCGAATACCGGCAGCGTGAAGCATGGTGTGTTCACGGACCGTCCGGGCACGCTGACGAATGACTATTTCGTCAATCTGCTCGACATGGGCACCTCCTGGCAGCCGGCCGCCAATGGCACCTACGAGGGCCGCGACCGCAAGACGGGCAAGACCAAGTGGACCGCGACCCGCGTCGACCTCGTCTTCGGCTCGAATTCGCAGCTGCGGGCGATTGCCGAAGTGTACGGCCAGAATGACGGCCAGGCGAAGTTCGTGAAGGACTTCGTGGCGGCCTGGACGAAGGTGATGAACCTCGGCCGGTTCGACCTGGCTTAAGGCTTGCGGCCGGGCCGTGTGGTCCGGACGCAGTGTCGCGTAGCGTAGCGTAGATTGAGGGAAGGGCGGGCCGGTTGGTCCGCCCTTTTCTGCTCGCGCCAGCAGGTGCGGCCGGTGCGCAGGGGCTGCGGCCGGTGAAAAGGGCTGGATTGTCAGGAAAGGGATGCGTTCAGGACGTATCAGGATGCGCGGACGCGTGCGCCAAGGCGCGAACGGGCGCG
>JBGSKU010000184.1:0-11005 GCA_041741055.1 Hyphomonas sp. | reverse complement strand
ACGTGGGGCGGCGTCGTGAAGGCTTCGAGGCTTTCGAGACGCGTGGCGAGCGCCACGATGGCGCGCTGCACCGGCGAAAGCGACTCCGACGATTGAGACTGGATCTGCTCGAGGCGTTCCGACACACCGGCGAGGGCATCGGACAGGCGGGCGTCGGACGCCTTGCGCATGCCGTCGAGATCCTGGGCGAGCGCGGTGATGGCTTCGTCCTGGCGCTTCTGCAGGCGGACGGCGGCCACGGTGACCTGTTCGCCGACCTGTTCGATGGCTTCGGCGCTGCGCATCTCGCTCTCTTCGAGCCGGTCTTCGACATGCGCCGCGAGGGCGTCGATCCGCTCGGCGACGTTGGCGCCGAGGCGGCCGATCTCTTCCTGTACGGTGGCTGTGAGATCTGCAGGCTCACGCGCTTCAACTTCGGCGAGGCGGGTCTTCAGTTCACTGACTTCCGCCTTGAGGCGTTCTTCAAGCTTTTCGTCCTGGCCCGCCGCTGCCGCCGTGATCTCGTTGGCGAGTTCGAGGCGGGCATTGTCGACCGCGCTGCGCACCGAGCGCGTGAGATCTTCGAAGCGCTGCTCGAATTCCTGCTTCAGGCGTTCGGCGAGTTCCGGATCGACCTGGCTGGCGACCGCTTCGATGCGCTCGTCGAGATGGGCGAAGGTGGTCTCGAGGCTCTTGAGTGCGGAGTCGGTGCTGGTCTCGGCACGGTTCAGGCGTTCCTGGATCCGCAGCAGTGTCGATTCCATGGAATCGAGCGCGCCGGAGACGTCGGCTTCAACCGCGCTGAGGCGTTCTTCTGACGGCGTGGCCTGGGCGAGTTTTTCTTCCAGCGTCGACATGCGGTCGGCAAGGCCGCGCGCCGCACCTTCAGCGCGAAGCTCGGCCTGTTCGACGGCGCGTTCGACGCGGGCGGCTGCATCCGACAGCGTGCGCTCGACGCGTGTTTCAATACCTTCCACGCGGTCCGTGATTTCCGTGAAGCCGGACTCGATGCGGCCTTTGATGGCCACGGTTTCGTTCTGGGTGAGCTCGCCTTCTTCGTACACATGGGTCGCGAGCTTGCCGAGCGCATCCTCGAGCGCCCGGAGCGCGGCGACGTTGCCCTTGCTGCCTTCATCCGATTCGAGGCGGCGGACCTTCGATTGCAGCGCCTCGTGCGTGGCGCGCATCTCGTCGATCAGGCCTTCGACATGGCCGGCAACGGCAACGGTCGTTTGTTCCGCATTCTGGAGCCGCGCGACAAGGCCGTTCACTGCGTGATCGATGCCGTTGATCGCGAGGGTGGAGCGGGCCTCGGTGGCTTCGATGCGGCGGGTCAGGCGGTCCAGCGTGGTGGCGGAGTCCTGCTGCGGGGGCAAAGGCGGCGCGCCGGTGCGGCGGGTATAGGAATAAGGAGTCTCGCCGGGCTGGGGCTCTTCCACCATGGTCAGCAAGCGGTTGAGGTATTCACCCAGGGTAATGCCCTCGGCCATGGCGGCCTCACGGGCGGCTTCGCGAGCCCTCTGGTCGTTGCTGAACTTGTTCCACGGTCCAGTCTGGCTCATCTGCCGCTCCTCACGCCGGCGCCAGCTCCCCAAGGTTAAGGAGAAGGGCCCATTTGTTTACACCCGACCAGAAATGGCCTTGTGTCCGTTAAGGTCGGGTTAAAGGTAAGATTCGGCGTGGGTTTCGCGTGAGGAGAGTCTCGAGGCCCCGGTTTCCCTTCGCGTAAGCGGAAATTTACGTTGACGTTCGCGTAAGGGCAGGCTTAGAAAGTTCCCGAAAAGAAGTCAGCAGACTCGAACGGAGGAACCACCCATGCAACACCGCACCATATCGTCCATTTCTGCCGCCGATTCCCGGACCTACACGATTTCCGAGCTTGCCCGGGAATTCGGGGTGACGCCGCGCGCTTTGCGCTTCTACGAAGATAAAGACATGCTGCATCCGGCCCGCGACGGCATGATGCGTCTTTATTCCAACCGGGACCGCGCCCGGCTGACGATCATCGTCCGCCTCAAGCGTCTGGGCCTGCCGCTGGCTGACATCCGCGAAATCCTCGATCTCTACGCCATGAATGACGGCAAGCGGGCCCAGACCCGCATGATGCTGGAGAAGTTCCGCAAACAGGCGGCCGAGCTGGAAATCCAGCGCGGCGACATCGAAACCGCCCTGACGGAACTCTATAAAGGCATCGAGTGGCTGGAAGACCTGGTCGCCAACAATGGCCCCTCGGAAGAGACCAAGCGCCAGGCTGCGGCCTATGAACAGGTTGCCCGGAAGCAGCTCGACGAAGTCTGAAGGGCAGCTACTGATAAAATAGTAGATAAAGAGGGCGTGTTGGAATGACTTTTCCAACACGCTTTGCCATTCAGGCTACCAGACTATCCGTTTGCCAGGAGCCTTCCTTACAATGCCCCGTTACGATGCCCCCGTCCGCGACATGCAGTTCGTCCTGCACGAGATGCTGCAGCTGCAGAACTATTCGAACCTTCCCGGTTTTGCCGATGCGACCCCTGATGTGATCGACCAGATCCTCGATGAGGGCGCCAAGTTCGCGAAGAATGTGCTGTTCCCGTTGAGCGCCGTGGGCGACCGGCAGGGCTGCAAGCGCGCCGACGATGCCAGCGTGAAAACGCCCGACGGCTTCCCGGAGGCCTACAAGCAGCTGGTCGAGAATGGCTGGCCGCTTCTGTCGGCCCATCCGGAAATGGGCGGGCAGGGTCTGCCGCATGCGGTGAACATTGCCTGGACCGAGATGGTCTCGTCCTCGAACATGGCGTTCGGCATGTATCCTGGTCTCACGCACGGCGCCTATCAGGCGCTGATGGCGGGCGGCTCCGACGAGCTCAAGGCCAAGTACGGCCCCAAGATGGCGTCGGCCGAATGGGCCGGCACGATGAATCTCACCGAGCCGCATTGCGGCACCGACCTCGGCCTGATGAAGACCAAGGCCGTCCCCCAGGCCGACGGCACCTACAAGATCACCGGCCAGAAGATCTGGATCTCGGGCGGCGAGCAGGACCTGACCGAAAACATCATTCACCTTGTGCTGGCCCGCATCGAAGGCGCACCGGAAGGCATCAAGGGCGTCTCGCTGTTCGTGGTGCCGAAATACTTCGTCAACGATGACGGCACCATCGGCGCGCGCAACAGCTGTTCGTGCGGCGGTCTCGAAGAGAAAATGGGCATCCACGGCAATGCCACCTGCGTCATGAACTATGACGGGGCGACCGGCTGGCTGGTCGGCGAGGCGCACAAGGGCATGCGCACGATGTTCGTGATGATGAACGAGGCCCGCCTCGGTGTTGGCCTGCAGGGCCTGTCGCAGGCAGAGATCGCCTACCAGAACGCGCTCGATTTCGCTCGGGACCGGGTTCAGGGCCGCTCGCTGACCGGCGTGGCCGCGCCGGACAAGCCGGCCGACCCGATCATCGTGCACCCCGACGTGCGCCGGATGCTGCTGGACCAGAAAGCCTTCATCGAGGGCGCGCGCGCCTTTACCTACTGGCTGGCGTTCCAGGGCGACCTTCAGCACAAGTCTCCGGATGAGAAGGTGCGCGAGAAGGCGGGCGACTACATGGCGCTGCTGACGCCGGTGGTGAAAGCCTACCTCACCCACAAGGGCTATGAGAGCGCGAACCTCGGCCTGCAGGTGCATGGCGGGTCGGGCTTTACCCGCGAGTGGGGCCTGGAACAGATCGTGCGCGATTGCCGCATCACCCTGATCTATGAAGGCACCAATGGCGTGCAGGCGCTCGACCTGGTCGGCCGCAAGCTGGGCGCGAATGGGGGCCGGGCGGTGTTCAGCTTCTTTGACGAGATCGACGAGTTCATCGCTCAGGCCGAGGGAACGCCCGGTCTGGAGCCTTTCCTTGAGGGGCTGAAAACCGTGCGCGCCGAAATGCAGGACGGCACGATGTGGCTGATGCAGAACGGCATGAGCGACTTCAACAATGCCGGCGCCTCGAGCCACGATTACCTTCACCTCGTGGGCCTGACGGCTCTGGCCTACATGTGGGCGCGGATGGCGAAGCTGGCTTTGGAGAAGAAAGAGTCCGGCGACCCGTTCTACGCGGCCAAGCTCGCGACAGGCCGCTATTTCGTCGAGCGGATGCTGCCCGATGCCGCGGCGCACCTGGCGAAGGTCAAGACCGGAGCGGGCGCGATGATGGCAGTCACGGAAGCGCAGTTCTGATACACTGCTGACGCTGCGGCACGGATGGCGAAACCGTGCCGCAACGCCTACATGCTGACGTGAACGTAAGCGGCAACCCGCGTGCCGCACCCGGCCTGGAGATTGCCCGATGCAGACTAGCCCTCTTAACGTCCCCAAATCTGCCTGGCGGCAGGATGAGGAGCTCGACATCTTTGCCGATGCCGTGGGCCAGTTCTTCGAGAAAGAGTGCGTTCCGCACGTGCCGGCCTGGCGCAAGGCCGGCGTCGTGCCGCGCGAGATCTGGAAGAAGGCGGGCGAGATGGGCCTGCTCGGCGCCTCGGTGCCGGAAGAGTATGGCGGCGCGGGCGGGGATTTCCGGCATGAAGCCATCATCATCGAACAACAGCAGTGGAAGGGCGTCGACGGCTTCGGCATTACCCTGCACAACGCGATCATCGCGCCCTACATCACTGCCTACGGAACCGAAGAGCAGAAGCGCCGCTGGCTGCCGAAGATCTGCTCGGGCGAGATCGTCACCGCCATCGCGATGACCGAGCCGGGCGCCGGATCGGACCTGCAGAACATCAAGACGACGGCGAAGCTGGACGGCAACGAGTACGTGATCAACGGCTCGAAGACTTTCATCTCCAACGGCCAGACGGCGAACCTGATCCTCGTCTGCGCCAAGACCGACCCGACGAAGGGCGCCAAGGGCATCTCGATCGTCTGTGTCGAGACGGACGCCGTGGAAGGCGAGGGCGGTTTCCGCCGCGGGCGCAACCTCGACAAGGTCGGCCAGCATGCGGCCGACACGTCGGAGCTTTTCTTCGATGACGTGCGCGTGCCGGCCACGCACCTGCTCGGCGACGAGGCCGGCAAGGGCTTCATCCAGCTGATGCAGAAACTGCCGCAGGAGCGGCATGTGATCGGCCTGCAGGGCATCGGCATGATTGAGCGCGCGATCCACGAGACGGTGGCTTATGTGAAGAGCCGCAAGGCCTTCGGCGGCACGATCTGGGATTTCCAGAACACGCAGTTCAAGCTGGCGGAAGCCAAGACCGAGGCGACTGTCGCAAAAGTGTTTGCCGATCACTGTACGGAGCAACTGCTCAAGGGTGAGCTGGACGCGGCGACGGCTTCGATGTCGAAATACTGGATCTCGGACCTGCAGTGCAAGATTATCGACGAGTGCCTGCAGCTGCATGGCGGCTTCGGCTACATGGACGAGTATCCCATCGCGCAGATGTACGCCGACGCGCGCGTGCAGCGCATCTATGGCGGCGCGAATGAAGTGATGAAGATGCTGATCGCGAGGACGCTCTGAGCCATCATGCCCGACAGGCACCTCCTTCGTGAAGTGTTCCCGACACCGGCGCCGAGTTCAGTGTCGCTGGGGTTCGAGATTCTCGCGTTGGATTCCAAGGCGATGACGACCCGCGTGCGCTTTGAAGGGCGTCCGGAGTTCACGAATCCCGCCGGCTATATCCAGGGCGGCTATCTTGTCGCCATGATGGACGACGCCATCGGCATGCTGACGACCGTCAAGGCCGGCACGGCCAGGTTCCCCTCGACCGTGGACCTGCATACGCATTTTCTGCGCCCCGTGCGCGTCGGCGTCATCGAAGTCGCCGCGCGCCTGCGCAATATCGGCCGCGCGATGGTGTTCGCCGAAGCCGACCTCTTCGACGCGCGCGGTAAGGAGGCCGCCCGGGCGACTGCGTCGCTGACGCTCAATCCGGTAAAGACACCGGCGGAGGGGCGTCGGTGAAAGCTGATCCGCGACTCCGGGGTTTCGCGAAGCAAATGCGCCGTCCGATGACGGGCGCGGAGACAATTCTGTGGTCAAGGCTCAAAGCGCGCCAGCGCGGCGGCTGGCAGTTTCGGCGTCAGCATCCGGTCGACCGCTACATTCTCGACTTTGCTTGTGTGAAAGCGCGGCTTGGAGTCGAAGTCGACGGTGCTACCCACGCAGAGGATCAAGAACTGGCGCGCGACGCAAGCCGGGATGCGGCCTTGAAGTCTCTGGGTTGGGATGTTCTCCGGGTACAGAACGAAGACATTTACAGGTTTCTTGAAGGCGTTCTTGACCAGATCGATGATCGCCTGAGATTTGCCGGTGAGGGGCGATGACGTGCGGCGTTTCCCCCTCCGTCTCGCGCCTTTGGCGCGATCCACCTCCCCCACTGCGTGGTGGAGGAAAAACACCGGGCACCGGCGCGACCTCTTTCCTCCACCACGAATGTGGGGGAGGTGGCAGCTGGCGCAGCCAGCTGACGGAGGGGGCCTTCGTCATCTTATGTTCAATTCCTGTTCTTAGTTCCAAAAGGAGCCCACAATGCCCGAAGCCTATATCTACGACGCCGTGCGCACGCCCCGCGGCAAAGGCAAGTCCACCGGCGCACTTCACGAGATCACGGCGCTGAGCCTCGGCACGCAGGTTCTGCAGGCCATCCGTGAGCGGAACAACCTCGACACTTCGAAGGTGGACGATGTGGTGTTCGGCTGCGTCTCTCCGGTCGGCGAGCAGGGCGGCGACATCGCCCGCATCGCGGTGCTGAACGCAGAGTATGCCGAGACAACGGCAGGTGTGCAGGTCGACCGGTTCTGCGCGTCCGGCCTTGAGGCCTGTAACATGGCCGCCTCGAAAGTGATGACCGGCGAGGCCGACATGGCCATCGGCGGCGGCGTCGAAAGCATGAGCCGCGTGCCGATGGGCGCCGCCGGCGGGGCTAGGTCGACCGATCCGCAGATCGCGCTGAAATCCTATTTCACGCCGCAAGGCATCGGCGCCGATACGATTGCCACGAAATACGGCTTCAGCCGCGACGATGTGGACGCCTTCGCCCTCGAAAGCCAGCGCCGCGCCGCGCAGGCCTGGAAGGAAGGCCGCTTCAAGAAATCCATCGTTCCGGTCAAGGACCAGATGGGCGGCATCCGCCTGGCGCATGACGAACACATGCGCCCTGACACGACCATGCAGACGCTGGCCGCTCTCGATCCGTCCTTTGCCGGCATGGGCGCCATGGGCATCGATGAAGTCATCAAGCAGCGCTACCCGGAACTCGAGAAGATCAACCACGTGCACCATGCCGGCAACTCGTCGGGCATCGTCGACGGGGCATCGGCGGTGCTCTTCGGGTCGAAGGAAATGGGCGAGGCGATGGGCCTGAAGCCACGCGCCCGCGTGCGCGCCATGGCCTCCATCGGTTCGGAGCCGGGCATCATGCTGACGGGCCCGACCTATGTGACCCAGAAGGTGCTGAAGAAGGCCGGCATGAATGTCGGTGACATCGACATTTATGAACTGAACGAAGCCTTCGCGTCGGTCGTCATGCTGATGATGAAGCTCCTGAACATTCCGCACGAGAAGATGAACGTGAACGGCGGCGCCATCGCGATGGGCCACCCGCTCGGCGCAACCGGTGGCATGCTGGTCGGCACCGTGCTTGATGAGCTCGAGCGGACCGACAAGGAAACCGGCCTGATGACGCTCTGCGTCGGCGCCGGCATGGGTACCGCCACGATCATCGAGCGGGTCTAGGTCCGTTCACGGATGGCTCCGGAAGACCAATACAGCGCTCTGTCGCCGGCTTCGATCCTCAAGACGCTTGGCCGTCTTGAGGACCGCGTCGTCGAGCGTTTTCCGGAGCGGGGCCTGGCGAGCGTGGTGCGCGATCTCGGCCGCGTGGCGAAGGTGCATGTGCAGCGCGTCGGCGACGTCGCCCGTCCGCATCTGTTGCTGCGTATCCTCGTCGCGGCCGTGCTCGTGCTTGGCCTCACGGTGACCGGCATCGGTGTCGCCCAGAAGATCGAGATGCTGACCGGCCCGAATGGCGGGCAGCTCAGTTTTGAAGGGATCGAGGCGCTCGCCAACATCCTGATCCTGATGGGCGCGGCGATCTGGTTCCTGCTGAACCTGGAAATGCGCATCAAGCGGGCGCAGGCGCTCGCCGCCTTGCACGAATTGCGGTCGATGGCGCACGTCATCGACATGCACCAGCTGACCAAGGATCCGCCAAGCCTGCTTGGCGCGGGGCGCACGGCGTCCTCGCCGGAGCGCGACCTCACCCCGTCTGACCTGATGCGCTACCTCGACTATTGCACCGAGATGCTGTCGCTCATCGGCAAGCTCGCCGCACTCTACATGCAAGGCCTGCGAGACGAGGTGGTCATCCACACCGTCAACGAGATCGAAGGCCTGACCACAAACCTTTCCAGCAAGATCTGGCAGAAGATCATGATCATCCGTTCCGAGATCGATCTGCCTTCCGCCCAAACCTGACACACTGAATTCAAGGAGACCGAACATGAAGCTCGAAACATTTGGATGGGACATCGACGCAGACGGCATCGCACATGCGGTGTTTGACGTGCCCGGCCGCAGCATGAACACGCTGACCGGCAAGGCGGTGGCAGACATCATCGCCATCACCCAGGAAGTCGCCAGCAATGACGCCATCAAGGGTCTTGTCATTTCTTCCGGCAAGGCGAGCGGCTTCTGTGCCGGCGCTGACCTGGGCGAGATGGGCAGCCGCGCAGGCGGTGGCGGCGAGACGAAGAAGAAGTCCGAGGCCGAGCTGAAGAAAGAACAGTTCGATGCGGGTTTTTCGCTGAACGGTACGCTGCGCAAGCTCGAGACCTGCGGCAAGCCGGTGGCCGTCGCGCTGAACGGCCTCGCGCTCGGCGGCGGTCTGGAAGTGGCGCTTGCCTGCCACTACCGCGTTGCGGCGAATGACAATCCGAAGCTGCAATTCGGTCTGCCGGAAGCCAAGATCGGCCTCCTGCCGGGCGCCGGTGGTACGCAGCGCCTGCCGCGCCTTGTCGGCGTTCAGGCGGCCCTGCCGCTGATCCTGCAAGGCGAGAGCTTCTCGGCCGAGCAGGCCAAGGCGATGGGTGTCGTCCAGGAACTTGCTCCGTCCACGGAAACCGTGGCCAAGGCAAAGGCCTGGGTCAAGGCGAATCCCAAAGCGAAAGCGCCGTGGGACGAGAAGGGCTTCAAGGTGCCTGGCGGCGTGCCGCACAAGTCGCCGGGCGTGGGCCAGGTCGCCACGATGGCGAACATGATGCTCGCCTCGAAAACCTACGGGAACTATCCCGCGCAGAAGAACATCCTGTCCTGCATCTATGAAGGCATCCAGGTGCCGATCGATGCCGGCCTGCGCATCGAGACGCGATACTTCATCAACACTCAGCAACGCCCTGAAGCCAAGGCGATGATCCGTTCGCTGTTCCTGTCGATGCAGGAGCTCGGCAAGGGTGCGAACCGTCCGGCAGGTCATCCGAAGACGGAGTTCAAGAAGATCGCGGTTATCGGCGCGGGCCTGATGGGCGCCGGCATTGCCTACGTTCAGGCGAAGGCGGGCATTCCGACTGTGCTGGTCGATGTGTCGAAGGAAGCGGCCGAGAAGGGAAAGCAATATTCCGTTCGTCTCGTTGAGAAGGATATCTCGCGCGGCAAGCTGTCGAAAGAGAAGGGCGATGCGCTGCTCGCCCTGATCACGGCCACCGACAACTATGACGACTTCAAGGGCGCCGATCTCGTGGTCGAAGCCGTGTTCGAGAATGAAGAGCTGAAAGCGAAGATCACCCAACAAGCCGAAGCCGTGCTGGGCGAGGACGCCGTGTTCGGATCGAACACCTCGACGCTGCCGATTACCGGCCTCGCCAAGGCGTCGAAGCGCCCGGCCAACTTCATCGGCATCCACTTCTTCTCGCCGGTCGAGCGCATGGGTCTCGTCGAGATCATCATGGGCAAGGAAACCAGCGAAGCGACGCTGGCGAAGTCGATCGACTATGTCCTCGCGATCCGCAAGACCCCGATTGTCGTCAATGACAGCCGCGGCTTCTACACTTCGCGCTGCTTCGGCACCTACACGCGTGAAGGCATGGAAATGCTGTCCGAAGGCATCGCCCCGGCGATCATCGAGAATGTGGGCCGTCAGGCCGGCATGCCGATGGGGTCGCTGGAGGTGTCCGACTCCGTCGGCCTCGACACCGCACTGAAAGTAACGCGGGCGATGGCGGAAGCCACCGGCATCGATCTGCAGTCGGATGAACGCACGCAGTTCCTCGCCTGGCTGGTCGAAGACCAGGGCCGCGTCGGCCGCAAGGCCGGCAAGGGCTTCTACGACTATGACGAGAAGGGCAAACCCGCGCGCCTCTGGCCGGACATCAACAAGCAGCTCACCGTCAAGATCGACGAATGCCCGCCGGCCCTCAAGAAGGAGCTGACCAACCGCTTCCTCGTCCGCCAGGCCGTTGAAGTGGCGCGCTGCTTCGAAGAAGGCGTGATCACCGATGCGCGCGATGCCGATATCGGCTCGATCCTCGCCTGGGGCTTTGCCCCGTTCACCGGCGGTTGCTGCTCCTACGTCGACCTGATCTGGGGCATCAAGGACTTCGTCGCCGAAGCCGACAAGCTCGCCGACAAGTATGGCGACCGGTTCCGCCCGAACGCCCTCTTGCGCGACATGGCGGCCAAGGGCGAAGGCTTCTACGACCGCTTCCCGCCTGCGGGGACGAAGGCAAAAGTCGCGGCGTAACCGTATCTTCCATTCAATGGAAAAGGCCGGAGCATCGCTGCTCCGGCCTTTTTGTTTGTGTGCGGATGAGGCGCGGCTTTATTTGCGACCGCGGTTCCACCAGCCGGTTTTCTTCGGGCCTTCCGGCTGCGGCGGGGCAGGCGGAGCGGCAGGCTCGGCTTTCGGCTGTTCGGCCTCGGCCATCACCGGTTCGGGCTCCGAGACAGATTCCGGCGCAGCGGGCGCGGGTTCTGGCTCAGGCTGAACAGGTTCGGGGCCTGCTTCAGCTTCAACCTCGGCCGCTACAGGCTCGGCCGCAACAGGCTCAGGCGCCGGTGCCGGCTTGGCG
>JBGSKU010000183.1:0-13828 GCA_041741055.1 Hyphomonas sp. | reverse complement strand
GTCTTCTGCGAAGGCCTCGGGTTCGGTCGCGCCGTGCTGCACGATCCCGTCGTGCCGCCGGCGAAGTTTTTTGCCGCCGATCAGGTCCAGGAAGCGGAGCGCCTGAACCAGGGCCTTGTGGACCTCCGGGCGGCCATCGACCGGATGATGTTGATCGACGGCGCCGCGTTGGGGGAGGACCCTCGCGACGTGATGGAGACTTACCGGCTGCTGGCATACGACACGTCCTGGGCGGAAAAGCTGCACGAGGGGATCCGGGCAGGCTTGTCCGCCGAGGCATCGGTCGACCGCGCCCGGCGCGAACACCGCGCCAAGCTGCAGCACGCTCGCGACCCCTACCTGCGCGAGCGGCTTCATGATCTGGAAGATCTGGATAACCGGCTGTTGCGCGTGCTGGGCGGGGAAGAGGGCAAGCTGCAAATCACTGGAGACGAAAGCGTGCTGGTGGCGCGCCGTCTCGGGCCCGCCGAACTGCTGGAATACGCCAAGGCGGGCCTCAAGGGCCTGCTGATGGAGGAGGCTGCGGCGTCTTCTCACGCCGCCATCGTGGCGCGCGCGCTCGGTATCCCCGCCATCGGCGGCATCGAGGGCCTGACGACCCGGATCGAACAGGGCGACTACATCATCGTCGATGCCGAAGAGGGCAGCGTCCATATCCGGCCGGATGATGTCGTCTATGACGCTTATCGTTCACGGGTTGCACTGCGCTCGGAGCGGCAAGCTGAATATGCCAAGCTGAAAGGCCTGCCCGCCCGTACGCTGGACGGCACAGACATCTCGCTGATGCTCAATGCGGGCCTCGATCTGGACCTTGACATGCTCGACCAAGCGGGCGCCGACGGCGTCGGCCTGTTCCGCACGGAATTCCAGTTCCTCGTGTCGGAATCGCTGCCGCGCCTGGAAGACCAGATATCGCTCTACAAGCGTGTACTGGACCGTGCGGCCGGCCGGCCAGTGGTCTTCCGCACGCTGGATCTGGGCGGTGACAAGGTCCTGCCGGCGCTGAGCCAGCTGCGGGAGGAAAATCCGGCGCTGGGCTGGCGGTCGATCCGGTTTGCGCTTGATCACAAGGGCTTGTTCCGCCGGCAGCTGAGGGCTCTGGTGCGAGCCTCCGGCGAGCGCCCGCTGACCGTCATGTTCCCAATGGTCACGGTCCCTGGAGAATACCGCGCGGCAAAAGCGCTCCTGATGGAAGAAATTGCCTGGAGCGCAAACAAGACCGGCAAGCAGCCCTCGAAGCTCGAAGTCGGTGTGATGCTGGAAACCCCTGCGCTCGGCTTTGCGATGCAGGACCTGGGCCCGGAGGTCGATTTCCTGTCTGTCGGCACCAACGATCTGCTGCAATTCTTCTTTGCGGCGGACCGGATGACGCCCTCGGTCAGCGAACGCTATGACCTCGTGGACCCCGCGGCGCTGCGGTACCTCAAGATGGTCGCGGAGATCTGCAAGTCGCACAAGATCCGGCTGTCGGTCTGCGGCGAAGCTACTGCGTCGCCCCCCGTTGCCCTGTGTTTTGCGGCGCTCGGCTATACCAGCCTGTCAATGGCGGCCTCGGCGATCGGCCCGGTCAAACAGGCGCTCCGGAAAGTGGACCTCAATGCGTTCCGTAAGGGTCTTTTCGAGCGAATGGACAAACCGAACGGATCGTTCCGTAACCAAGTGTTAGCACTTGCGGCCGAGCATGGCATCGACACTGCTGACAGTTGAAGCGTGTTGCGGCAGCAGATACACGGCCCTACGTTGTATTGGACCGGATCTTGCCCCGATTTCATTTGGTGGCTGATTTGGTCAATGAGATTGGTAGACAATGGCACAGAACGTATCGCCAGAGCCGGAAAACACAGCAAAACCCGGAGACGAAGATCGGGTGGAAGATAACGGAACGAACCGTTCTAACGTGATGCCGATTTCGCCTGTGGCGGCCCGGCAGCTGGATGCGCATGAGCGCAGGCAGCGCGCAGACGAGATTTTCCGGTCCGGACAGTATGAAGGCGAAGAGCTTCGCATGGGGCAGGTGCTGCGCCGCGTCCGCGAATCGCTGGGCCTAGATCTGGCCGAAATCGCCCGGATCTCGCGTATCCGCGAGAATTTCCTCATGGCGATCGAGCGCATGGAGCTGCAGACGATCGCGAAGGGCTATCTCGTGCCCTACCTGATCGCCTATTCGAAGTACCTGGGTTTGCCGGAGCAGGACGTCGTCCAGCGTTACACGCGCGAGTGTGGTGCGGTCGACGAGGTGAAAACCTCGGCGCCGGTGCCGAAAATCGGCCAGATCAAGAAGAATTCCAGCAATGTGCCGCTGTTCGCGGCGATTGGCGGCGCGTTGGTCGTGTTCATTGCCGGCGTCGTGACCGCTGTGGTCCTGATGAACAAAGGCCCGGAAGAAGTCGTGTCGCCGACGGTTGTGGCTGTCAGCGGAGCCCGCGACAGCCTGTTCGCCGACACCGATGCCACAACGGCGGTGCCGACTGACCTGCCGCTGGAAATCGTGGCGGTCCGTCAGGGCTGGCTGGAAATCCGCGGATCGGATGGCACCATCTTCCTCAGCCGCACGATGGCAGAGGGCGAGAACTATTTCCCGCGCCTGAAAGCCGGTTGGACCGTTTCGGCCCGAAATGGCGGTGCCTTCGAGTGGCGCGTGGGCGACCTGTCGGTGGGTCCGCTCGGCCCGGAAGGCGCACAGGTGTTCTCGGTGAGCGTGGATGACCAGTTGGTGCATGCCGCCGAAGTGGTCGCGCAAGCTACTGCGGAAGTGCCGCCGGTTGCCGCCACCGGCAACGCGGCCCAGTAGTCGCCCGACAGACCCTTTACCTGCGGCGCGCGCAACGCCACATGAGGGGCTGACAGGAAGCCCGAAAAGGCGCTGAATAAGCCCATGAGCCACAATCCGATCCGTCCCTGGCGCAATATCGAGCGCCGCAAATCCCGCCAGATCCGTGTGGGCAACGTGCTGGTCGGCGGTGATGCGCCCATCGCCGTGCAGACGATGACGAATACGCCGACCGAGGATGCGGATGCGACCATCCAGCAGATACTGCGAGCTGCCGAAGCGGGCGTCGATATCGTGCGGGTCTCGTGCCCGACCGAAGAGTCCACCGCCGCAATGCGCGCCATCTGCAAGGCCAGCCCTGTCCCGGTCGTGGCGGACATCCATTTCCACTACAAGCGCGGGATCGAAGCGGCGGATGCGGGCGCGGCCTGCCTGCGGATCAATCCGGGCAATATCGGATCGCATGCCCGCGTGAAGGAAGTCGTCGCAGCTGCGCGCGCCAATGGCTGTTCTATGCGCATCGGCGTCAATGGCGGCAGTCTCGAGCGCCACTTGCTGGAGAAGTATGGCGAGCCGTGTCCGGACGCGATGGTGGAAAGCGCGCTGGACCATGCGCGCATCCTCGATGATCTCGGCTTTCACGACTACAAGATTTCGGTGAAAGCCTCGGACATGTTCCTGACCGTGGCGGCTTACCAGCTTCTTGCAGAGGCGACCGATGCGCCGCTGCACCTGGGTATCACCGAAGCGGGCGGTCTGCGCACCGGGACGGTGAAATCCTCCATCGGAATGGGCGCGCTGCTCTGGGCCGGCATCGGCGATACGATCCGTGTGTCGCTCTCGGCCGATCCGGTCGAAGAAGTGAAAGTCGGCTACGAGATGCTGAAATCTCTCGGCCTGCGGACCCGGGGCGTCAACATCGTCGCGTGCCCGAGCTGCGCACGTCAGGGCTTTGACGTGATCTCCACCGTGGAGATTCTTGAAAAGCGGCTCGCGCATATTTCCGAACCGATCTCATTGTCGATCATCGGCTGCGTGGTGAATGGTCCCGGCGAAGCGGCGCTGACCGACCTCGGTTTCACGGGTGGCGGCAAGGAAAGCGGCAAGATGTTCGTGGCCGGACGGCCGGATCACAATGTTTCGAATGCTGACATGGTCGAGCACATTGTGCGACTGGTCGAAGAAAAAGCCCAAAAGATGAAAGCCGAGCGCGACGCCGAACAAGTGCCGGCGGAGTAGGCGTCAGACCGGGCCGCAGGTGCTGATTGGCACGAGCGCTGCGGCGGCGTCGTAGAGGTCCTGGCTTGGTGCGAGGCGGCGGACCAGAGCGAGCGCCTCGGGATCCTTGACGCGCACAATTGTTTCACCTTCAGCGGCCGTGACGGTTTGGTCCGTCAGGGCAACCACGATGGTCAGCTTGCCCGGCGCGTCAGGTTGGCGGGCGTCCAGAGAACCGGCATAGACATTGTCCGTGTGCGCATTAAATATGGATAGCGAGCCGTATTCGGGCCAGGTCGGAATGGACAGGGTAACCGGTCCGCCTCTGAGGTTGATCAGGCAGATCGCATAAGCAAGGTCCGGCGCCGGGCGCACAATGGTCTGGGTTTGCGGCGTGACGCGCGGGCTCATCTGCCAGGTGTGGACCTGCAAGCCAGCGTCAAGAAAACGGCTGCGGGCCTTGCCCATGATATAGCCGGGCAGGGCGTTCAGTACGGCAAAGTGGGTCGCCACGAGGGCGAGGACGAAGGCAGACAGGCCGGTCACTGGAACGCGCATCAGTTAGCCGCTCCGCATCCGAGTTTTTCGATCGAGGGCGCCTGGAGCATCCGTTCGGGATCTGCGATCAGGTCGTCTTGCGGCTTGTACAGGCGCAGCGTCAGGTCAAAGTTTCCGGCGCCCCGGCTGGACACCCAGCCTTCGCCGGATGCCGACGAGACGGGTGAGACCACAAAGGACCAAGCGGACGGATCGACGGTTGCCGCCGCATCGGTCAGGTCATAGGAGAGGGCGTTGTCGGTATTGTCCGGCAGATAGCTTTCGCTGTTGTAGAGTGTGACCGACCACCACTGCGCCGGCAGCGCGCCTCCGCGCACCCGGTAGTCGCAACTCTCCGTCAGCCGGTCTCCGGCATCGTCGGTGTTTCGGGTGAAATAGACGGCTTCGGCTTTGGTCAGCGCCAGCAGGCCATGCCGGGCGACGCGGGCGCGGGTCCAGGGATTGGCGGCGGCGGAGCCGATGGTCCAGTCGCTGACCCAGTCCTTCACATCGATATTGCCGCTGAGGTTTCCGCTGGAGCCCACGATTCCGGCAGCGGCCAGCGCGCTGCCAAGGCCCACCAAGGCGCCGAGGAACAATCCGACAAGAGCACTGACTATCTTCATGCGAACACGGTATCGTGACGGGACAGGGACGCAAGCGGGTTTGAAACCGGCTGGGCGCTGGCAGCGGATATTGCTAGCAAGGGCGTTGCAGAGCATCGGTCGGAGCGCACTATGATCTTACGAATATTGCGGTGGGCGGGCCTGACATTTCTGGCGGCTTTGACCCTACTGGTCGCCTCAAGCTGCACGATGCTCGGGCTGAATTATGCCAGCCTGGAGACCGCGAACAAAGTATCGCCGATGCCGCCGCTCGATGCTGCACGCCTGCAGACTTCCGAAGGCCGCGCCGAAGCTAGGAAATTGCTGGAAGATACACTGTACGGTCCCTGGCCTGCCGGTTTGCCGGTTGGCATCGGGGCGTGGCGCATGATCAATCCGGATTACATGGATGGCCGGGGCACGCTGGAAGAGCTGGACATCACGATCGGAAATGGGCCGGGGGCGCGCCTGTTCCATCTGGTTGCAGCCTTTCCGAAGGCAGCCACGCACAATCCAGTAGTCATCAGCCAGACCTTCAGCTCGAACTGCGCCGTGTTCCCGGGCCAAGCCGTGACCAGCGAAGACGGTGATCCGTGTACGGCGCGCGACAATGGACCGATGGTCAACTTCCTGGTGACTCGTATGTTCGGCGAATACATCGCCGAAGCGCCGGTTGACCGGTTCTTTGATGCAGGATTCGTCTATGTCAGCTTTCATGCGGGCGATTTGATACCGGATAGCGTGGCGCTTGCACCCAAGGCCCTTGCCGGGCTCGGCGGGGATGTGAATCCGACCAGTACACTGATGGCCTGGGCGTATGGCTTTTCTGCTGCGATTGACGCACTGGAGCAGGATCCGCGAGTTGATACGCATCTGACTTCCGTGATGGGACATTCCCGGCATGGCAAGGCGGCATTGCTCGCCACGGTTTGGGATCCGCGTATCGAGGCGGTGA
Organism: Hyphomonas sp.; assembly: GCA_041741055.1. GTDB lineage: Bacteria > Pseudomonadota > Alphaproteobacteria > Caulobacterales > Hyphomonadaceae > Hyphomonas. Next base: position 7,743 of record JBGSKU010000183.1, on the reverse strand, counting down.
TTGCGCACCAGTCAGGATTTGCCGGCTCGGCGCTGTCGCGTTCGCAGACCGGTGAGACGCTGGCGCGAATGGTGAAGAGTTACCCACATTGGCTGGCGCCGGACGCCGCAAAGTATGCAACCAATCCGGATCTGCTGCCCTTCGACCAGCACCTGCTGCTGGCGCTGGTTGCGCCACGCAGGTTGTTTCTCGGCAATGGCCGCCGGGATGTGTGGTCGGATCCGAATTCGAGTTTCCGCGCTGCGAAGGCGGCCAGCGTGATGTGGAATGCCGACGGAAAACCCGGGTTGGAACAGGACAGCATGCGGACGTTCGAACCAGCCGATAGTATCGTCTGGTGGCTGCGGCCAGGTGGGCACGGCATAGTTGAAGAAGACATCCAGGCCTTCATCGCATTCCTGAAAGCACGCCCGACACCATCCGCTGCGTCACCGCCGGCCGAGTTGCCAACAGTAGCTGCACCCGGTTAGACCTTCCTGAAACTATCAGTTGGGAGGCTGAACCATGTCCGTCGAAATCGAATTCCTGAAGCCCGTTCTGGTGCTGGTCCTGTGGACCTGCGTGATGTGGATCTGGATGTATGCGCTGCGCTTGCCGGCTTTTTCGAAAGCCGGGATCAACCCAGATGACGCGCGCCACCCCGGGACGTATGGCGAGAAACTGCCGGCGCACGTCCGGTCGGCCGCCGACAACTACAATCACCTGCACGAGCAACCGACGATCTTCTACGCCCTGATGTTCTTCATGGCGTTGACCGGCGGGGCTGATTCGACCGCGACCCTGGTCGCCTGGATCTACGTCGCCCTGCGGGTGGTGCACTCCTTCGTGCAAATCGTGATCGGCAAGGTGCTGCTGCGTTTCCTCGTCTTTGCGGCCGGCACATTCTGCCTGTTCTTCCTGGCCGGACGCGAGGCGCTGCGCGTCTTCGCCGGCTAAGGCTTCCAACCGGCGTGAAACCGGATTAAAGGGCGGCTCATGGCCTCCCTCTCCCTGACACGTCTCCAGCAGGTGATCGACCGGTACGAGGAGGTCGAGGCCCGTATGGGCGCGACCTCCGACTCCAAAGAGATCATTACCCTGTCCAAGGAACACTCCGAACTCCGGCCCGTGGTGGAGAAGGCGCGCGAATTGCTGTCCGCGCGCCGCGGCCTCAAGGATGCCGAGGCGCTGGCCGCCTCCGGAGATCCCGAGATGGCCGAACTGGCCTGGCTGGAGATTGAGGAGTTGAAGGATCAGCTGCCCGCCTTAGAACAGGCGATGCAAATCCTGCTGCTGCCCAAGGACGTCGATGATAAGGCGAACGTGGTGCTCGAAGTGCGGGCAGGGACGGGCGGAGACGAAGCGGCCCTGTTCGCCGGGGACCTCTTCCGGATGTACCTGCGCTATGCCCAGATCATGGGCTGGAAGGTCGAGATTGTCGATGCCTCCGAAGGCGAATCGGGTGGCTACAAGGAGGTGATCGCGAACGTTTCGGGCGATGGCGTGTTCGGCCGGATGAAGTGGGAAAGCGGCGTGCACCGCGTGCAGCGGGTGCCTGCCACTGAAACGCAAGGCAGGATCCACACGTCCGCAGCCACGGTCGCAGTTCTGCCGGCACCCGAGAATATCGAGATCGACGTCCGGCCCGAAGATATCCGTATCGATACAATGCGCGCCTCAGGGGCAGGCGGCCAGCACGTCAACAAGACCGACTCGGCCGTGCGCATCACCCACTTTGCCAGCGGTATCGTGGTGACGAGCTCTGAAAAGTCCCAGCACGTCAACCGCGAGAAGGCGATGGATCAGCTGAAGATCCGCCTCTACGAGAAGATGCGCCAGGAACGCGACTCGGCCCGGGCCGAAGCCCGCGCCACGATGGTCGGCACAGGTGATCGCAGCCAGAAGGTGCGTACCTACAACTATCCGGAGAACCGGGTGACAGATCACCGGATCGGCTTGACGCTGTACTCGCTCGACCGGATCATTGCCGGCGACAAGCTGAACGATGTGATCGAAGCTCTGATCACGGAAGACCAGGCCCGCAAGCTTGCGGCGATGGAGGCTGGCGCTTGACGGCGCCCACCTATGACGAACTGGTCCAGTCTGCTGCGGCCCGGCTCGGCGAAGCGGGTATCTCAGAAGCGCGTGCCAATGCGATGATGCTGATGCTGGCGGCATTCGGCGATACGCGTGCGGCGCTGATCTCAGCCGGCAACCAGCCCGTTCCGCGCGCCGTGCAAGCGGCGTACGAGACTGCGTTGTCTCGCAGGCTGAAGCGGGAGCCGCTGCAGCACATTGTCGGCTCGGCGGGGTTCTATGGGCTTGAATTCATCACCGACGCCCGCGCGCTCGTTCCGCGCCCGGACAGCGAACGGATCGTCGAAACGGCGCTTGATCTGTTGCCCGCAGGAAAGCCGGCTGTCGTAGCCGATCTTGGTACCGGTACGGGCTGCCTGCTCGCGGCAATTCTCTCCAATCGGCCCCTCGCAACCGGCATGGGCGTTGATGCCAGTCCCGATGCGGTCAGCCTGGCACGGGAGAATTTCAAACGACTCGGGCTGGCCGATCGGGCACAGGTGTTCGCGGGAAGCTGGGCGGACTGGCCGGGCTGGGGCGAAGCTGACCTCATCGTGTCCAACCCGCCCTACATCGCCACGGATGTCATCCCCACGCTCGCGCCGGAGGTGAAAGATCATGACCCCGCGCTCGCGCTTGATGGGGGGGCGGACGGCCTCGCGGCCTACCGGGACATCATTGCGCGCGCCCGGACGGGAATGAAGCCCGGCGGGCCGCTTGTCCTCGAGATCGGGCACGACCAGCGCGATGCCGTCTTGCGCCTGCTGAGGGAGGCCGGCTTTGTCGAATTGGGACACAGCGCCGATCTCGGCGGCAACGATCGCTGTGTATGGGGTCGTTCAAGCTGATTTTCCGCTTGTTGGCCCGACCGTTACACAGTAGAACGAATCTGCGAGGGGCAGTCTGCCGGACAGACAGATAATGAACGCTGCCTTCGTTCAGGTTCGGCGGAATACGGTTACGGCCAATCCCAGAACCTGCCTGCAAGCAAAATGACCATTCGAATTTGGCTTGCCGGTGACCGCTGGTTTACGAACACAGGACAAGATCTTTATGAAACGCTCACGCGGTCGCAACAGGCGCCCAGGCGGAAATCAACAGAACGCCTTCAACAATCCGAACCGCCACTTTGAAAGCGTCGGCCCGGATGTGAAGATCCGTGGATCGGCCCAGCAAGTCCTCGAGAAGTACCAACAGTATGCCCGTGACGCCCACACCAGTGGCGACCGTGTCCTGTCGGAGGCTTACTTCCAGTACGCGGAGCATTATCAGCGTATCGTCGCCAAGCAGAACGAAGCGCGCAGCCAGCAGCAGGGCGGCCAGCCGCAAAACCGGAATGGCAACAGCAATGGCAATGGCCCGCGCGACGACCGTGATCCTCGTGGCGGCCAGGACCGTGACCCCCGCGGCGGAAACAATGAAGAGACCGTGCAGTCCGATGAGGACCAGAGCGAAGCCGACGTGGTCACGACCGCTCCTGCGCATCGCAACGAAGATGATGACTCCGATGCCCTGCGCGTGATCGATGCCGATGACGAACGCGAGGAAGCCCAGTCGAGCGAAGCTGCACCTTCTGAAGGCCGCGGTGACAAGGGCCGGCGCGGGCGCAAGCCTTACCGGCCGCGCGAAGAAGGCTCCACCCGTGAAGAGCGTGCCCCGCGCGAAGACCGTCCGGCCCGCGAACCGCGCGCGGCGCGTGAACCTGTGGAAGCCGTGTCGGAGACGGACGGCGTGATGAAAACGCTGGCCCGGGGCCGCCGCAAGCCGGCTCCGGAAGAAGGCGCACCGGCCGAGACGACCGACTAGGTATTTCTACTGTGACCAGATGCCAACGCCCCGTCCTCACCGGCGGGGCGTTTCATTTGCGCAAGGACGCTTGCGCCGGGGCTGCCGGCTTCCCAAATCCCCTTCAACCGGGTGCATTGCCGCTGAGCGGGGTGCGCCTTCCATTCCGAGACTCTGCCTTTTCAAAGGGGATGAACCGTCATGAATATCGAGCAGTACACAGAGCGTGCGCGCAGCCTGATCCAAAGTGCGCAGACCCAGGCCCTGGCAGGCGGACATCAGGTCCTGACACCTGCCCATGTTCTCAAGGCCTTGTTTGACGACCGCGACCAGCTCGCCGTGAATCTGATCCGCGCAAGCGGCGGGCGGCCGGAACTGGCCGTTCAGGCGGTTGATACGGCGCTGAACAAGTTGCCGAAAGTTTCCGGCGCCGGGGCAGGCGGGCTCCGCCTCGAGCAAGCCGGTGCGAAACTGTTCCAGGACGCCGAAGCCGGCGCCAAGAAGGCGGGCGATGCGTTCGTCACGGTCGAACGGCTGCTGCTGGCGACTGCGGCTCTCGCCGGTGATCCGGCGGCGGAAGCGCTGAAAGCGGCCGGCGTGACCGTCAAGGGTCTCGAAGGTGCGATTGCCCAGCTTCGCCAGGGCCGAACGGCAGACAGCCAGAATGCCGAAGAAGGCTATGAGGCGCTGAAAAAATATGCCCGTGACCTGACCAAGGACGCGCGCGAAGGCAAGCTTGATCCGGTGATTGGCCGTGACGAGGAAATCCGCCGCGCGATCCAGGTCCTGTCACGCCGCTCCAAGAACAACCCGGTGCTGATCGGTGAGCCGGGCGTCGGCAAGACGGCCATCGCCGAAGGCCTTGCGCTGCGCATCGTCAATGGCGACGTGCCCGAAAGCCTGAAGGGCAAGCGCCTCCTTGCGCTCGACATGGGCGCGCTAATTGCAGGCGCGAAGTTCCGCGGAGAATTCGAGGAACGCCTCAAGGCCGTGCTCACGGAAGTGACGCAGGCGGAAGGCGGCGTGATCCTGTTCATTGACGAGATGCACACGCTGGTCGGCGCTGGCAAGTCGGAAGGCGCGATGGATGCATCGAACCTGCTGAAGCCGGCCTTGGCGCGCGGCGAGCTGCACTGTATCGGCGCGACCACGCTCGACGAATACCGCAAGCATGTTGAAAGCGATCCCGCCCTTGCGCGCCGCTTCATGGCGGTGTTTGTGGACGAGCCGACCGTGGAAGACACGATCTCGATCCTCCGTGGCCTGAAGGGCCGGTATGAGGCACACCACGGCGTGCGTGTTTCGGATGCAGCCATCGTATCGGCGGCCAACTTGTCGAACCGCTACATCACGGATCGGTTCCTGCCTGACAAGGCCATCGACCTCATGGACGAAGCGGCCGCGCGCCTGCGCATGCAAGTCGACTCCAAGCCTGAAGAGCTTGACGAGATCGACCGGCGCCTGATGCAACTGCGGATCGAGGCCGAAGCACTCAAGAAGGAGAAGGACGCTGCGTCTCAGGATCGCTTGAAGACCATTGAAGTTGAAATCGGCGAACTTGATACGCGATCGGACGAACTGACGACGGCCTGGAGTGCAGAGAAGGAAAAGCTGAAAGGCGCGGCCTCTGCGAAAGAGCGGCTTGATCGGGCTTATTCCGATATGGCGGAAGCCCAGCGCCAGGGCGATCTGGCGAAGGCGTCCGAGCTGAAATTCTCCACGATCCCGGCGCTGGAAAAGCTGATTGCCGAAGTGGAAGGCAAAGGTGACGCTGAAGGCGGCCTCGTTTCCGAAGTCGTCCGGCCTGAGCATATCGCTGCTGTCGTTTCCAAGTGGACCGGGATCCCGGTCGACAAGATGATGGAAGGTGAGCGCGAAAAGCTTTTGCGCATGGAAGAGTCGCTGCGCGGCCGCGTTGTGGGCCAGGAAGATGCGCTGCTTGCCGTCTCGAACGCCGTTCGCCGGGCGCGTGCCGGCCTGCAGGATCCGAACCGTCCGATTGGATCGTTCCTGTTCGTTGGTCCGACGGGTGTGGGCAAGACCGAACTCACCAAGGCGCTCGCCGAATTCATGTTCGACGATGAAACGGCGGTGCTGCGTCTCGACATGTCGGAATATTCCGAGAAGCACTCGGTGGCCCGCCTCATCGGCGCACCTCCGGGCTATGTCGGCTATGACGAAGGCGGCGCGTTGACTGAAGCGGTTCGCCGGCGTCCTTATCAGGTCGTGTTGTTCGACGAAGTCGAAAAGGCGCACCCGGACCTTTTCAACACCCTGCTCCAGGTGCTCGATGATGGCCGCCTCACGGATGGCCAGGGCCGGACTGTGGACTTCAAGAACACGATCATCATCATGACCTCGAACCTCGGCGCTGATGCGCTGGCGAGCGGGGAAGAGGGCGAAGTGTCCGAAGAAGCGCGCGATCAGGTGATGTCGGCTATCCGCCGGCACTTCCGGCCGGAGTTCATCAACCGGATCGACGAGATCGTGTTCTTCAAACGGCTTGGCCGCGGCGAGATCGATCATATCGTCGACATTCAGATGGGCCGTCTTGAAGGTCTGCTCCGTGAGCGGAAGATGAAGCTTGATCTCAGCCTTGCAGCCCGCAACTGGCTGGCCGCACGTGGCTACGATCCCGTCTATGGGGCACGTCCGTTGAAGCGGGTGATCCAGAAGGAGCTTCAGGACCCTCTGGCGCGACTGCTTCTGGAAGGCCGCATTCTCGACGGCGAGACGATCCATGTCGGCGTCGAGGGCGATGCGCTTTCGATCAATGGCGTGCCGAACAGTTTTGCCAAAGGCAAGACTGCATTCAACTGATCTTTACGGCGCCGTGGGCCGTTTCGTATTGAGGCTGGCTGTCAGGGCAGGTGGCACAGCTTCAAGCGGATCGGCCCCGCGCGCCGCGTCGATCAGGTCACGCTGCGCCTTGAACGCAGCCAGCACCTTGGCGTCTTTGGAGAGATCGCGTCCCGTTGGCAGGTCCAGCGTCATCGGATTGGCGTAAGCGCCGTTGCGTAGCACTTCGAAATGGAGATGGGCGCCGGTGCTCGAACCGGTCGAGCCGACATAGCCGATCGTGTCGCCGCGCATGACGGTGCGGCCGGGCGTCAGTCCTTCCGCAAATGCGGACATGTGCGCATAGACGGTCTCAAAGCCGCGCTCGTGCTGTATGCGGACGAACCAGCCATAGCCGTCGCCATAGCGCATATCCGTGATCAAGCCGGACCCCGCGGCGCGGATCGGCGTGCCGACCGGCGCGCGGAAGTCGACGCCCGTATGCAGCAGCATGTCGCCGGTGATCGGGTGAATGCGGTTGCCGAAGCGGGAGCTGATCCCGGCGCCGCGCACCGGTTCCCGGCTCAGGAATTCATCGCCGGCCACGCCGTTGCGGTTGAAGAATTCAGGCAAGCCGGAATCATCTGGCGTGAAGCGATACCAGCTGCCGGCCGCTTTCTCGCCGTTGAAGGCGGCAAAGACCAGGTCGCCTGCTTCCAGGAAGTTGCCGCGCTCGTCAGCGATCATTTCGATGACCACGTCGAAGCGTTCGCCCTTGTGGCCGCCTTTGGCGAGTTCAGGCTCTTCCGGAAACAGGCTGGCAAAGGTTTCAGCCTGGGCGCGCGTGCCGCCGCCGTTGTGGATGGCGTCCGCGAGGGTCGTGTCGATCACGCCTGAGATGCGATGCAGCGCGATCGAGGTTTTGGCCGAGAGCACGCTGGCGAAGAAGGTGCCGTCGTCACGCCGGGTGGCGGAGAGGGTGGTTTTCGGATCGATCCGGACGCTCACCCCGGCAAGCAGCGGCGTGCCGGTTTCGCCGCTATCGTCGAAGTAGGCGACGAACGGCGAACCGGGACGCAGGCGGGCTCCGCGAGCCGGTGCGGATTCGCGCAAAGCGGTCGCGGC
>JBGSKU010000182.1:0-2131 GCA_041741055.1 Hyphomonas sp. | reverse complement strand
CGGTGCGCTGACGCAGGTCTTCCGGCGAGGTGTAGCCTGGTCCCCGGGCCGCCATCAGGGCTTCCATCTCGCTCTCGCGCAGGCCGTCCAGCTGGCGGAATCCAAGCCGCACGGCGCAGAGGCCATCACCCTTGTCCACCGGCTCCAGCGTATTGTCCCAGTCAGAGTAGTTCACATCGACCGGTCGAACCTCCACCCCATGCTCACGTGCGTCGCGCACGATCTGCGCCGGCGCATAAAACCCCATGGGCTGGCTGTTCAGCAGCGCGGCGCAGAACACATCCGGATGGTGGCACTTCAGCCAGGAAGAGATGTAGACCAGCAAAGCAAACGAAGCGGCATGGCTTTCCGGAAAGCCGTACTCGCCGAAGCCTTTCACCTGATCGAAGCACCGCTTGGCGAATAGCGGATCATATCCGCGTGCCACCATCCGCGAGACCATCATCTCCTCATAGTTCTGGATCGTGCCGACCCTCCGGAACGTCGCCATCGCCCGGCGCAGGCCGTTGGCTTCTTCCGGCGTGAACTTGGCGGCGTCGATCGAGATCTGCATGGCCTGCTCCTGGAACAGCGGCACGCCCAGCGTGCGCTGCAGGATGCGCGAAAGCTCATCGGCTGGGCCATGGATCGGCGAGGGGCTGGGAAAGTTGACTGGCTCCAGCTTCTTCCGGCGGCGGAGGTAGGGGTGCACCATGTCGCCTTGGATCGGCCCGGGGCGCACGATGGCGACTTCAATCACCAGGTCATAGAAAGTGCGCGGCCTGAGGCGTGGCAGCATGTTCATCTGCGCCCGGCTCTCCACCTGGAATACGCCCAGGCTGTCGCCTTCGCACAGCATGTCATAGGTAGGGGTATCGTCCGGCGGGATTGTGGCGAGGTTGAAGCGAAGGCCCTTGTGCAGTTCAAGGAAATCGAAAGCCTTCCGGATACAGGTCAGCATGCCGAGCGCCAGCACATCGACTTTCAGGATGCCCAAAGCGTTGATGTCGTCCTTGTCCCACTCGATGAAGGTGCGCGCCTCCATCGCCGCATTGCCGATGGGTACGGTCTCGATCAGCGGGCCACGCGTCAGCACGAAACCGCCGACATGCTGGGAGAGGTGGCGCGGAAAACCGATCAGTTGCTGTGTCAGCTGGATGGCGCGCCGGATCAGCATGTTGGCCGGGTCGAGGCCCGCGCCCGCGATCTGCGCCGCCGAGATGCCGCTGCCCCAGCTTCCCCAGACCGAACCTGCCAGTGCGCCCGAAATGTCCTCGCTGAGCCCCAGCGCCTTGCACACCTCGCGCACGGCGGAACGTGGGCGGTAACAGATGACCGTTGCCGTCAGTGCCGCGCGGTGGCGCCCATACCGTTCGTACACGTACTGGATGACTTCCTCGCGCCGCTCATGCTCGAAATCGACATCGATGTCCGGTGGCTCCTTGCGCTCGCGCGAAAGGAAGCGTTCGAACAGCAGGCTCGTCTCCGCCGGGTCGACACTGGTGACACCGAGGCAGAAGCAAACCGCCGAATTCGCTGCGGAGCCGCGCCCCTGGCAGAGGATGCCCTGTGCCCGTGCCCAGGCGACAATGTCATGCACTGTCAGGAAGTAGGGCGCGTAAGAGAGCTCCTCGATCAGCTGAAGCTCCTTGCGCACCTGAAGCGCGACACTCTCGGGAATGCCCTGGGGATAACGCCACCGCGCACCTTTCCAGGTGAGGGATTCAAGGTGCAGCTGCGGGGTGGTGCCGGGCGGTACAGGCTCGTCCGGATATTCATAGGCGAGCTCATCGAGGCTGAAGTTGCACCGTTCGGCAATCTCCAGCGTCCGCGCGAGTGCCGGCTCGAACCCCTTGAACAGGCGGGCCATCTCCTTCGTGTCCTTGAGATGGCGTTCAGCATTTGCTTCAAGCCGGAAGCCGGCCGTGTCGATGGTGCAGTGCTCGCGGATACAGGTCAGCACATCCTGCAGGGGACGGCGCTCCGGCTGGTGATAGAGCACGTCATTGATGGCGATCAGCGGTGCGCCGTTCCGCGCGGCCAATTCGGCCAGCCGCGCGAGGCGCTCGCGGTTGCGCCCGGCATAGCTGTAGCGTGCGGCCAGATAGGTCCGTCCCGCCGCCGTCTCGGCAATTTGCGTCAATTGCGCCTC